>JAVHLO010000219.1 GCA_031082105.1 Planctomycetota bacterium | reverse complement strand
TGCGTAGCTCACTACGAACCGGAATCCGGAGGCCCGAACGGTTTCAGCGCCCTCGATAGCCCCGTTCGTAGTAAGGCACGGAGCCGCAGCGGAGTGCCGTTTTCCGCGCCTTCAGGCATACGACGCTACTCCGCTGCGGCTGCGTAGCTCACTACGAACCGGAATCCGGAGGCCCGAACGGTTTCAGCGCCCTCGGCAGGATTCCCAGGAGATGCGCGATGGCGATCCCGTAGTTTGTTATCGGTATCTTCTTCCCGATCGCGCAGCGATACCGCGTCATCGTTTCCGTTCTGGTCAGCATGCAGCTCCCGCAGTGGATGACCAGCTTCACATCGTCGGCGCATGGAAAATCGTGGCCCGCGGAGTAACGGATCTTGAACTCACGGCCCGTCCTCCGCTTCAACAGGTTCGGGATCTTCACGCGCGCGATATCGTCCTCGATCGGGTGGTGCGTGCACGCCTCGGCGATCAGTATCGCGTCGCCGTCCTTGAGCCGGTCGATGGTCTCGGCCCCCGCGACGGCCGCCGCAAGGTCGCCCTTGAGCCGCGTAAAGACTATCGAGAACGAAGTCAGCGGCACGGACGGCGGCGTGTCCTTTGCCACCCTTTCGAACGCCTGCGAATCCGTGATGACGAGGGCCGGCGGGTCGCGAAGCACAGCAAGGGCCTCTTTGACACGGTCGGCCTTGACCGCAACAGAGATAGTATCCCTGTCGAGCGCGTCCCGGATCGTCTGGACTTGCGGGAGAATGAGCCGCCCTTTGGGGGCCTCGAGGTCCTGCGGCATGACGAGCAGGACGACGCTGTTCGGCGCAACCAGCCCGGCGAGTGGTGTCCGTTCTCTCTCTTCGCGCGGCGCGGCAGTCTTGATCGCCTCTTTCAGCGTCTCGATATTCGTCCCGCATAGCGCGCTCACCGCGACAATCGGCGCGCCGAGTTCCGCAAATGCGCCGGGTAGGGCCGCGTCCGCGGGAAGCTTGTCGATCTTGTTCGCAACGACCAGCGCGGGGATGTTCCGTTCGGCCAGTACGCGAAGAAGCTCGATCTCGATGTCGTCTGAGCCGGCGCAGGCGTCCATGACCAGCAATGCAAGGTCTGTCCGATCCAGAATCTGTCGTGTGCGCGCGACCCGCAGTTCGCCGACCACCCCGGCGTCATCAAGTCCGGCCGTGTCGACGATCATGCACGGACCGAGCCCGTGGATTTCAATCGACTTGAAGACCGGGTCGGTCGTCGTGCCCGGTACTTCGGACACTATGGCCACGGGCTGGTTGACGAGCGCGTTGACGATCGACGACTTGCCCGCATTCCGTCTGCCGAAGACGGCGATCTGGAGTCGGGATGCGGATGGAGTTTTGCGCATGGCATAGATGTCACAATAGAGTGCTCGTCTGTCATTCCCGCGCAAGCGGGAATCCAGTCCCTTAACTCTGCGCCCGCAGCCGCCTGTCATTCCCGCGCAAGCGGGAATCCAGTCCCCTTCGCCCTGTGCCCGCCTTCGCCTGTCATTCCCGCGCAAGCGGGAATCCAGTCTTCGTCATCTCCTCATAGAGGTCGTTCCATTCCGGGTTCATCTTTTCGATCAATTCGAGCTTCCACCGCCTGTTCCATGTCTTCAGTTGTTTCTCCCGCGCGATCGCAAATCGAATTCCCGCGTACTGCTCGTGGTAGACAAGTCTGTGTACGCTGTACTTGCTTGTGAAGCCCGCAATCAGATTGTTTCTGTGCTGGTAGACGCGCTTTATGAGGTCGTTGGTGACACCGACGTAGAGCGTTCCATTCTTCTTGCTTGCGAGCATGTAGACATAGTAGGTCTTCATGATGATCCTGCTCTTCTGGATTCCCGCTTACGCGGGAATGACAATTCTTTGCCGTTCCCCAGTTCGCTGGATTCCCGCTTACGCGGGAATGACAGTCTCCACCCGTTTCCACGTTCGCTGGATTCCCGCTTGCGCGGGAATGACAGTTCCTATCCCCCGCCGGTGCGGCGCGGCGAGTGGCCGTGGTCCGTCGGGACCCCGCGCCCCATGCCGGCCAGCATCGACATGACACACTCGCGGCAGGTATCAGGCGTTTCGGCGAGACAGGCCTTGTCCGGGTAGATTTCGTAGTATTGCCGGTACTGGACCGGTGTGATATTGGGCATAATGACATTCGCGCCGCACTGAAGCGCGCGTCGTCGCGCGCCGGGCGCCAGCGTCTCGAGCGCGGTCGTGGCCGGGAGGTGCACATCCTTCAGGACCAGCCGCGTGAGTGCGAGTATCTTCAACACGTCATCCAGTTCCGGACGCCGTGCCTGTCCCAGCGGCGTCGCCGGGTTCGGGATGAACGGCCCGATCCCCGCCATGTCCACTTCGAGTTCCGACAGCAGAATGATATCGTCCGCGAGCGATTCGGCGGTCTGTCCTGGCAGTCCCACCATGTTGCCGGATCCGATCTGGTACCCGAGCCGCTTGAGGTCGAAGAGGCATTGGAGCCTTCCCTGGAGAGTGGCGCGCGGCACGACGACGTTCGGGCGCGTCCCGGTCGGAACGCTACGCGGCACGCGCAGTCTCGTCTCCCGCTCCGCGGCGGCCCCCGATGACGACCCGGTATCGGCGTGCAGCGCATCGTACAGGACCGGGTCGGCGGTCTCGTGCTTGAGCAGGAATCGGTCCGCACCCGATTGGCGCAGCGCTTCGTATTCTTCGTAGGTCCGCTCGCCGATCGAGAGGGTGATCGCCACGTCCGCGACCTTCTTGATCCTGCGGATGATCAACGCCAGCGTGTCCACGTAGCAGGTCAGGTCGCTGCCGGACTGCAGCACGATCGTCCTGTAACCGAGCTTCACGCCGTTCAACGCGGCCGCCTCGATTTCCACGGGCTCCATGCGGTACCGCTTGAGCCCGCGGTGATCGTGTCGCAGGCCGCAATAGTGGCAGTTCTGCACACAGTTGTTCGAGAACTCGATGACGCCGCGCAGGTGAACGTCGTCGCCGATGCGCTCTTTGCGCACACGGTCGGCCGCGGAAAACAGGCGGTCCAGCTCCGCCTGCGTCCCGATCCCGGAAATGGCCGTCACGAGGTCCGCGCGCGAAGGCCGCCCGTGTTCAAGATGGTCGAGCAGTCGTGCAAGCTCATCTGAGGTCATGGTTCCGCCGCAGAAACTCAGTCACAGAATAGCCACAGAGACGCGTACGCAACGCAAAAGGGAGCCGATGGTTGCGCCATTTCAGCACAAAGACCCCAAGACACAAAGGAACAGGAAGTGGATTTTGCAGGTCTATCCCCACGAGAAGAAGAAATGGCCATACTGATCGTGGACGCGGCATGCGCAGTCCACATGGTCTCGTGAACTTCGTGCCTTTGTGTCTTGGTGCTGACAAAGCGTCAAAGGAAGCTGTCTCCCTGCAAAATTTCTTGTGGCAGCTTAGGACGCCGGCCGCGCGCGCTGAGTGCACCAATTGCGCAGTTCGGCAATCGCCTCCTTCATCGTCGTGGAGAGCGGCACGCTCTCGCGGATCGCCTTGAGGATGTCCTCGCTGTTTATCTCGCGCTTCTTGTCGACGAACCCGCCGTACATGGCCGAGACAATCGCCTGTTCGATCTCCGCGCCGCTGTACTCGGTCGCCGCGGCGGCAAGCTTGTCAAGCTCGAACTTGGCGGGATTCCTCTTCCGTTTGACAAGATGGATTTCGAAGATTTTTTTTCGCTCCGCCTCGGAGGGGAGGTCGATGAAGAATATCTCGTCGAACCGCCCCTTGCGCAGGAGCTCGGGCGGAAGGTCGGCGATGTTGTTCGCGGTCGCGACAACGAAGACAGGCTTTGTCTTTTCCTGGAGCCAGGTGAGGAACGTGCTGAAAACGCGGGCCGTGGTGCCGCCGTCGCCGCCCCCGCCGCCCTTCATCCCGCTCAGCCCCTTCTCGATCTCGTCGAGCCAGAGGATCGTCGGGGCGAGCGATTCCGCGATCTTGATGGCCCGGCGCATATTCTCTTCGGACATCCCGATGTACTGGCCGAAGAGGCTGCCCACGTCGAGCCGCAGGAGCGGCAGTTTCCAGAGATCGGCGATCGCTTTGGCGGTGAGGCTCTTTCCGCACCCCTGGACACCGAGCAGCAGCAGCCCTTTCGGCTCCGGAAGCCCGTACGCGCGCGCCTCCGCGCCGAACGCGCCCGCGCGCTCGGTGAGCCAGCGCTTGAGGTTCGCGAGGCCGCCGACGTCGCCGATCCCGCAGCCGGGCTCGTAAAACTCGAGCAGGCCCGCCTTCCGGATGATCTGTCTCTTCTCGTTGATCATCAGAGGAAGGTCCTCCTCGGAGAACTTCTGGTCGGCGACGACGACCTTCGCGAAGACGTTGAGCGCCTGGTTCTCCGTCAGGCCCAGGACCGCGTTGACTACCCGTTCGAGCATCGGGGGCGTGACCAGGATCTTGACGTCCGGCGACTTGCTCATGCTCGCCAGGAAGTTCTTCAGGATGACGAGCAGCTCCGCCGAATCAGGCAACGGGATGTCGAAGATGACGACGTCGCGCTCGAACTCCGGCGGGATCTTCACGATCGGCGAGAAGAAGACGAGCGTTTTCATGTTACGCCGCATGTTGACGATGAGGTCGCGCACGCGCCGGACCACCTTCGGTTCGTCAAACATCGTGTGAAAGTCCTTCAGCACGAAGATGCCCCGGTCGCCGGAGTCCGCGACGAAGTTGAGCGCGGGCATGGCCAGTTGTGTTTCGGCGACGCCCTGGAAGCCGTCGGTGCAGCTCCAGAAATAGACGTTGCGCCGCAGCTCGCTGCCGATGTCCGCGATCAGCCGCTCCACCCGTTCTTCCTCGGAACTCACAACGTAGAGGACCGGGTACCTTGCCCTGATGTTCAGTTTTATCTCTTCCTTTATCTGATGGAGCATCCGGCGCCTCCTGGCTCAAAAATCCCAAATCCCAACGGCCAAATCCCGACAAAATCCCAAATCTCAAGGCTTGCTGGAATTCAGGACCTGGCCATCGGGGTTTTTCCCCTTCTTCTCGTTCTTCAGAACGTTGAGCGCCTGCAGCGTCAGGCGGGCGGCCTGTTGCTCGGCATCCTTTTTCGTCCGCCCCCATCCCGACCCGAACTCCCGGTCCGCGAGCTCGACGATAGCCTCAAACTGCTTCTCGTGGTCCGGTCCGGTCTCGCGAAGCACCCGGTAACGCGGTATGCACCCGAGCGCCTGCTGCGAATACTGCTGCAGGAGACTCTTGTAGTTCTTCTCGTAGTTGTCTTCTATCACGCTCTCGATGAGCGGGCCGATGGCCCTTCGGACGAACGCATCCGCCGCCGGCAGCTCGCCGTCAAGATAGACCGCGGCGACGATCGCCTCGAAGACATTCGTCAGCACGGAGTCCGGCAGATGTTTTCTTTTCGCAATGCCGCGGCCGAGGACGAGGAAATCCGTCACGCCGAGCGCCTTGAACCGGACGCTCAGCGAGGAGCAACTGACGACGACCGATTTTATCGCCGACATCTCGCCCTCCTGGGCCAGGGGCAGGCGCTCGTAGAGGAGTTGCGACACCACCATCCCGATGACGGAATCGCCGAGGAACTCCATGCGCTCATTACTGTCCCATCCGTCCTCTTTCGCCGAAGAGTGCACGAGTGCGGCGCAGAGATGACCGCGGTCCTTGAAGACGTATCCGAGACGCTTCTCGATCTCGGACAACTGCGATTCCGCAAGCGGCAGGTTCCGGGCCTTGTCTTGATCGTCGGGCGGCCTCTGCCGGGAGTCGTCATTCGGCGGTTCGCCGGAGTTCGGGGCGCAACCGTCCGGCGGAGTCACCGGCGATTGCGTGCCGGGTCCCTCGCTGTCGGATTGCGGTTCCGTTCCGCCGTCGACACTCTCCCCGCCGGCGGCACTGAATGGATGAAGCTGCATCTGTACCTTGCTCCAAATGCGGTTTGCAACGATGAGCAAAGGCCCTCGCGCGGCGACAGGTCACGGCGCAAGCAGGATTCCTCTGAAAAACGCCGGCCTGTCATTCTGAACTTGTTTTCCGCCCTCAGGCGGATCCGCCGCCCCCCGGACAAGGGGATTCTGTCCGCCGCAGCGGATCCGCCTGAGGGCGGAAAACAAG
>JAVHLO010000218.1 GCA_031082105.1 Planctomycetota bacterium | reverse complement strand
GTTCTTCTTCCATAGTTTTCTACGCCATTCAAGGACGGTGTGCAAACCGGGAGTTCCTGAACTGGCCGAGCATGGAGCGTCAAAGCCGCAGCTTTGACCTTGAATGGCATCACTCAACGGGAGCGAAAGTCAAAGCTGAGGCTTTGACGCTCCAAAGCGCCGAACCCGCCGTCGGGTGACGCAAAATTGTACGGCGGCCACGGACCGCTGATGAGAAACTTCGAACCGCCGGTCTTTTCCAAGCCGCGGAAGGCTGCGCGGAAAGGCTCCACACGATCTCTTGACACCAGAAAATTCAGGGAGAGCACTGACCCCCGGAAAGGGGAAAGCAGGCGCTTGCCTGATACGCCTTCGGTTTCTAGTTTGACGTAGAGTCCGTCCAACACCGTGCTGATTCGCTTGGTCAAACGGACAGCCTCTTCTGAGAGACGCTCTTTCCCCTGGTAGAAACTCTTTCGCGTGTGCAGATATGATGCGCCCGCGCCATCCGCCAGCTTAGCACTGTCAGGTTTGTCGTCAGCCACGCAGCCCCGCGCCAAGCGGTTGGTCACAACGCATCCATGACTTGGAGAAGCCTCAAATGGCCGCTTGGCGGGGGGCAGAGTGGCGTCTTCTGCCGGGAATCGACGGCACTCCGCTGCGGCTGCGTGCCTAACTACGAACCTTTGCGAACAATGCGGGTCAGGAGGTTCCGTCTCCAGCAGGACGCGAATTCCCATCTCGACGCAATCGCGCAATTCCGCCAGAAGCGATCGGAATCGCTTTCGGTTTTCCCGGAGGAATCGAACGGCGCTCAGCTCGTCGTCAAACACACAACCATAGCGCATCGGGACCACCGTATGCTCGCGCTGGAATGATTCGACCACTTTCTCGTAGGTAGTTATCCGCACGCGGTCCGGAACGATATCCGTAGGGTCGACGCTGGAAATAGCGCAACCGATGCCGCGATAGCCGGCGACAAGCACCGCGCGACCGTTCACGCCGAACAGGGCCGCCGGCTTGGAGTGCTCAGCGGTGTGGAATACGCAATAGAGCAGTTGGCTCATGATTCAGCCGGAAACGAGGGACAGAAACTGTAGGGCGGCCACGGGCCTGTCGTCTCCAAGCTCAGACCACGGTCAAGGTACTCTGTGTTACACTGTTGTACTTTCGAATGGAAATTGGCAGTTGAAGTCCGCGGCACGAGAAATGCCCAGTTCAGAATTATGTCTCTCCTGTCACCCGTGTCCAAGCACCGCCGCGCGCGCAGTTCGCGAAGGTCTGATGCGCAAGGGATCAGACCGGAAGCCATCTTCTCGCGCCACTGTTTCAACCACAGGTTCACTTCCTTGTCGGCGATCGCCCTGATCTTGGATTCGCGAAGGTAGCGCAACCCATTGGGCAGCGAATCAAGGGGCGGTGATTCCGCCGCCGTCAGGGTAGCCAGGAGTTTTGACTTGAGAGCTGGTCTGTCCAGCGCACCCTTGACCGCCCATTCATCCTTGTCAGCAACCTGATCCAGAAATTGTTGAATAATGTTCCGATGCTTCTTCACGAACGTTTCCAGGCTACCTCGTGATGAGAACATGGTTCCGAATCGCACTGGAAGTACCGGAGACTGGCGCATAACCAGCTCGACGACTTGCTCGTGCCTGCAGGCGCGGGGTCCGACCCAGGAAATGTCCTGTAGCCGGGCCTCTGCTTCCGGTCCTGTCCACTGCTCCACGGCCACGGGGCTCACTACGGCGGCAAGGTCTTCTACGGTCAATTGCATGACGCGATAGCTGTCATCGAGACTCGGGCCCTCGATGGCCGGTACGGCTCCGCGTTCGGCAAAGCAGAACAAATAGATGGCGGCGGTCTCAGGCGTTTGCCCCGGGCCGGCGGGCGTTGCTTCAGGCATGGAACGCTCTCCTATGACAATTGACCATTGACATCTCACGAGTCACGGCAACGCAGAAGTCAAATGTCAGTTGTCGGTTGCGGCCTCCTCCGCGACGATCCGCAGTAGGTCCTCATTGGTGACCATCGGTTTCGTTGTTCTCTCCTTCTTGCTCGGGGCGCCTTGTTGCATCGTCTTCACGACTCGGCGCACGGCTTCCAACGCGGCCTTGTGGCAGACACCGGCGATATCGGCGCCGGAGAATCCGTCCGTCTTCACGGCGAGCTTCGAGATGTCAACGTCTTTTGCGAGCGGCTTGGCGCGCAAGTGGACCTCGAATATCTCGCGGCGCTCGTTTTCGTCCGGCAGGGGGAGTTCGATGATTTCGTCAAACCGGCCCGGTCTCAGGACTGCCGGGTCGAGCATATCCAATCGGTTTGTCGCGCCCAGCACAAGCACGCCCTTGAGTTCCTCGATACCGTCGAGTTCGGCCAGGAACTGGCTGAGGACGCGTTCCGAAACGTGCGCGTCGCTTGACGCGGCGCTCCGGACCGCGATCATGGCGTCGATCTCGTCGAAGAACACTATGCAGGGCGCCGCATGCCGGGCCTTTTTGAAGACATCCCGGACCGCTTCCTCCGATTCCCCCACGTATTTCGAAAGGAGCGCGGGCCCTTTGACGGAGATGAAGTTCACCTTGCCTTCAGTTGCCACGGCCTTTGCCATGAGCGTCTTGCCGCAACCGGGCGGACTCGAGAGGAGAATCCCCTTCGGCGGTCTCATGCCTGCCTCGGCGAACAGGTCGGGGTACTTCAGCGGCCATTCGATGGCTTCGACCAGCCGCTGCTTGGTGCCGTGAAGCCCGCCTATGTCCTTCCAGCGCACGTTGGGCACTTCGACGAACACTTCGCGCACGGCTGACGGCTCGATCTCCTGCAGCGCGTCGAGGAAATCCTTCATGCACACTTCGAGCTTCAAGAGGTGCTCGGTGGGGATGTTCGCCAGGGTGAGATCGTGGGTTGACATGACGCGGCGCAGACAGCTCATGGCTGCTTCGCGACAGAGGGCCTCCAGATCCGCGCCGACGAAGCCGTGGGTGATCTCGGCGATATGGTTCATGTCAACGTCTTCGGCCAGGGGCATTCCGCGACTGTGAATGCCGAGCACCTCGTACCTGCCGTTCCGGTCCGGAATGGGGATGGTGATTTCCCTGTCGAATCGTCCGGGCCGGCGCAGCGCCGGATCCAGCACGTTGGGTATATTCGTGGCGGCGATGACAATAACATTCTTCCGCTCGTTCAAGCCGTCCATCAATGCGAGAAGCTGCGCAACGACGCGCTTCTCGACGTCCCCGACCACCTTCTCGCGCTTGGGTGCGATGGCATCGATCTCATCGAGGAAGATGATGCTTGGCGCCTGGCTGGAAGCCTTGTCGAACAACTGGCGAAGGTTTGCCTCGCTCTCCCCGTAGAACTTGTGTATTATTTCCGGGCCGTTGACATGGAAGAACTTGGCCTCGGTCTCATGCGCGATTGCCCGGGCGATGAGGGTCTTTCCACAGCCCGGCGGGCCGTGGAGGAGCACGCCTTTTGGCGCATCTATCCCGAGCCTTTCGAAAACCTCGGGGTGCCGCAAGGGAAGCTCGATCAACTCGCGCACTCTCTGCAGTTGCGGCTTGAGACCGCCGACATCTTCATAGGAAAGCGAACGCGCTGCGTGTTGGTCGGGCGACTTTCCGACGCCAAGCTCCGTTGAGGGAAGAATCAACACCGGCCCCTTTGGGACCGTGCTTTCCACTCTGAAATCGGCCCAGCGGCTTCCGAAGAGCGTCGCCCTTATTCGGTCGCCGTCCTGCACGGGCAGCCCGTCGAGCAGGCTGCCAATGTACTGAAGGTCGCGCGGATTCGGCGTGATCGTGATCGGGACGAGGGACACCCGCTGAGCGGGTTGAGTCGCAATCTTGTGCACTTCAACGAACTCGTCAACGCCCACGCCTGCATTCTCGCGGCTGAGCCCATCCAGTTGAATCCGCGACTGACGGCGCAAATCCGCGTAGGCGGGCATCGCCCTGCACACGGTCTTGCGCTTGCCGGCGATCTCTACGGCATCACCGACGGCGACCTTGAGTCTTTCAAGGTCCTCCGGCCCCATCCGCGCATATGCGCGCCCGACGTCCTTGCTCAACGCCTCGGTGACTCGGAGCTGGGATACGGACGACGGCTTTTCGCCATTCTTCATCTTCTTCCCACCTTACTGAACAGCAAAGTTTGGCATGGTTCAAATCAGGCTACAGAACGGTTGCGCGCATTGTCATTCTGAGCGAAGTGTTACCCGGATTTGAACCATGCCCAAAGTTTTACCAGAAGGTCAAAGCTGCGGCTTTGACACTCCAAATTCGAGCCACGCCCTACTTGTCTCTCTTCGGACACTTGATCTCCAGGACGCCGTTGTTGCACGAGACGGTCATCTTGTCGGACAAGACGCTCGCGGGAAGGAGAACCTCCTTGCGGTACTTCTTGTTTCCCCGTTCGGCGCTGATGGTCATGACGTCGTCCTTCACGTCCAGCTTGACGTCTTTCGCGGCGACGCCGGGCATCTCTGCCACTACGAGGACGTGGTCGGCCTCGTCAAAAACATCCACAAGTGGCTCGCGAACCTCTTCGACCACCGCCTTGCCGGTAGAGTCGTCGGTGCGGATGTTCCCGAACGGTTCCACTTTCAGACCGTCGCCGCCAAGGCCGACCTTTACGGACCAGCCGCAGATTCCTTTCATCCCCTTCTCGGAGCCAAGGCCCTGGAACTCGGTGGTTTTCGAAAGCTCGCCGCCCTTCTCCGCAAGTTCGTTGAGCTTGCCGATGAGGTTGGTCAAGCCGCCGAAAAAGCCCAGGAAACCGCCGCCAAGATCGGTTTTTTCCGAGCTTCCCTTGTCTTTCTGCTGTCGGTTCTCCATGAGGTTTCTCCTTCCGAACACGATATGTGCCGTCGCACCGCCCTGCGGACATCCGGATTCTTAACAGCAAATTCTGGGCCAGATTCGAAATCGCCGGTCTGAGATCCGAAATTCCCAGGCCAGGCGTGGACATGGTTTCCCCGAATTCAAGGTTCCTTCGAGCCGTCCTCAGCCGAAATCCCGTACCGCTTGAGCTTGAGATAGAGCGTCTTGTAGTCCACCTTGAGTAGTCGCGCGGCCTTGGCCTTGTTGCCGCCTGTCTTGAGCAGTGTCTCTGCGAGGATCTGTCGTTCGGTCGCGCTTACGGCCTGATGCATGATTTCCTTGAGCGAAAGGCCGCCCTGCGCAGCCGGCGGGACAGCGCGCGCGCCCTGCTTCGGCGGGGTGGGAGCGAGAAGCGGCGTCAGTGCGACGTGGGTCTCACGAACGATATCGTCGGCCAGGAGCACCGCTCGGCGGACGGCGGATCGAAGCTCCCGCACATTGCCCGGCCAATTGCCGCCGATGATCGCCTGGCTGGCCGCAGGCGAGAATCCCTGCACATTCTTTCCGAGCTCACGGTTGCTGAGGTCGACAAATCGCTGAGCCAGGTAGGCGATATCTTCCCTCCGCGCCCGCAATGGTTGTATGTACATATGAAACTCGGTGATCCGGAAGAACAGGTCGCGCCTGAATCGCCCCTCAATCACCGCGGCCTCCAGGTCCCGGTTTGTGGCGGCGATCAGCCGGGCGTCAATACTCTGTGGCACCAGGCTGCCGACACGGTACAATACTCTCTCTTGAATGGCGCGCAGGAGCTTGGCCTGGGATCCCAGCGGCATGTTGTCGATCTCGTCAAGAAAAAGCGTTCCTCCGTGCGCCGCCGCGAATTTCCCGTGTTTGTTGCTCACTGCTCCCGTAAAGCTGCCTCTGTCGTGACCGAACAGCTCACTTTCGAAGAGCATCTCCGAGATGGCGCCGCAGTCCACGGGGATGAACGGCCCGTGCGCAACCTTGCTGGCCCGGTGAATTGTATGCGCGACGAGTTCCTTGCCGACACCGGTCTCGCCCGTGAGTACTACTGTCAGGTTCGATGCTGCCACGCGAGCTATGCCCGCAGCCAAGCGGTCAACCGCCTCGGATGGCCCCATGACCTGCTTGAGGTAGCCTCGCACCTCGCTGGGACTCAAGGGGGGAGGCCCTTCCAGCGGGACATCGTCATGCCTCGCAGGCAACGCGTCATGCCCGGTCATGTCTACGTCTCCAACCCACAGCCACTGTGAACACGATGACCATGCGTAAAATGATTCGCCCTCCCCCTTTG
>JAVHLO010000217.1:4382-6125 GCA_031082105.1 Planctomycetota bacterium | reverse complement strand
CGGTCGTCGTCTTTGTTCCGCTCTTCCTTGCGCGAACGTTCGATGCAACTCGGCGCCAGAACATAACAAGCAAACCCTGCTTCAGTGAGGTAGTCGTACAGACCGAATCCCAAGCTGGACGCCTCATATGCCACAACGACTCTTGTCCGCTCTCCGGCAACAGGGGCAAGCGGGAGGACGGCGCTCCCCTTCCCCTGCGGGGGCAAGGGGCGGGGGGGATGGGGGCCGGTACCGTCGGCTGCCGCCGCGCGCTTCCGCAGCAGCTCAACCATCTTGCGCCGGCCGTCTTCGGTATTTGCAAAGACCCGTTTGGTCGGCGCTTCCCGGTCAAACGCAATCTTGGCAACAATCGTTTTTTCGTGCACATCGCAGCCAACAATGATATACTTACTCATGGCCAGTCCTCCAAAACGGGAAGTGGGAAAAAGAAACGTTCGACAATCAATTTGAACTTTCCTTATACCACAAATCCTGTTTCGAGGCAACTGGCCTTTTTCATAGCTACATGGTAACTTCGGGGCGCTACGTGCGCGCGTCACTCCCCTCCCGGGCGCTCAAGTCAGAAGGAGCACGGGCGCGAGCACGAGCAAGAGCAGGAGCACGAGCACGGGTGCGAATGAACGCACGGGCGCAAGGCGGCAATCTTCCCGGAGATCTTCAACGGCGTCGTCGTCTTCGTGCCGTTACTGCGTCGTCCGCTCTATTGCGTCGTGGACGATATCGCAGAGCATGAGCAATTCGCGTTCGGTCATCGACAGCGGCGGCACGAGGACGACGACATCGCCGAGCGGGCGGAGGAATGCCCCGGACCTGCGCGCGGCGAGGGAGACCTTGTGTCCCATCCTGTCGCCCGGGTCGTATGGCTCGGTGGTACGCTTGTCGAGTACGAGCTCGATTCCAGCCATGAAGCCCGCCTGGCGCACATGCCCGACGTGCGGCAGCCTGGAGATCTTCGCAAGTTCGCCGGCCAGCGCTTCGATTTTTGGCTCGAGCTTGGCGATGACGTCGTCCTCCTCGAAGATGCGCAGGCTGGCGAGCGCGGCGGCGCAGGCAAGCGGGTTGCCCGTGAACGTGTGACCGTGGAAGAACGTCCTGCGATCTAGGAACGAGCCGAGGAACTCGTCGAACACTGTCTCGGTCGCGAGCGTTGCGGCGAGCGGCATGTATCCGCCGGTGAGCCCCTTTGCGACCGTCATGATATCGGGTGAGACATCCTCGTGTTCGCAGGCGAACATCCTGCCGGTGCGGCCGAACCCGGTGGCGACCTCATCGGCGATGAGGAGCACCTTGTGCCGCGTGCAGACGTCGCGGACTACCCCGAGGTAGCCGGGCGGCTGCGTGATCATCCCGGCCGCGCCCTGGATGAGCGGCTCGATGAACACGGCTGCAAGCTCCTTGTGATGTGTCTTGACCAGTCGCTCGAGCGCGCGGAGGCAATCGAATCGGCAGTGCGAGCGTTTCTTCTCGAAGGGGCACCTGTAGCAGTAGGGCGACGGCGCCTTGATGGTGTCGAAGAGCACCGATCGGAAAGGCCGGCCGAAAAGCTCGATCCCGCCGAGGCTCACCGCGCCGATCGTGTCGCCGTGATAGCCCTCCGAGAGCGTGAGGAACTTGGTCTTGCCCTTGAATTCGCTTCCGCGCTGGTGCCAGAACTGGAGGGCCATCTTGAGCGCGACCTCGACGCTGGTCGAACCCGAGTCCGAAAAGAAGACGCGGGCGAGCGGGTCGGGGGTGATGCGGATC
>JAVHLO010000217.1:0-4372 GCA_031082105.1 Planctomycetota bacterium | reverse complement strand
CCTCGACCGCTTCGGAACCGCTGTCGGAATAGAATACGCGCTTCAGCCCGGCGGGCGCGATCTTGACCAGCCGCGCCCCGAGCTCGATGGCCGGCACGTTTGCGAGGCCCAACATAGTCGTGTGCGCGACCTTGTCCAGTTGCTTCTTGACTGCCGCGTCGATCTCCTTCCTGCGGTGGCCGTGGACGTTGCACCAGATGGAGGAGACGCCGTCGATGTACCGGTTGCCGTCGGTGTCGTACAGGTACACGCCCTCGGCGCGTTCGATGACGGTGTTGTCGGCCTCCATCCAGTCCTTCATCTGCGTGAACGGATGCCAGAGGTACTTCCGGTCCTTGTCGAGCAATTCTCTGGTGTTCGCCATGTGAAGACGGCCTTCCAATCAAGACACGAGCGCGCGTCCGGTCCGTGACCTGCCACAGAGGCACGGAGGACAACGCTGCGCCGGGCCTTTCTCTGTGTCTCAGTGTCTCTGCGGCAAAAGCCGGAGGGAACGGCGTCCCGCGACATTCTCGCGTAAAGCGCCATATTATAGGTGTCGATAGACAAGTATGCAACAAAAATTTGTTTTCCTTGACTTTCGCGGGGTACGGGAATATCATAGGCGTATTCGACCGGGCCGCGGAAGCCGTTGTGTCGAGTTTTGAAGGGACCCGCATGAAGACATTTGTCATTGTAGTGTTGGTCGTCGTGTGCTTGTGGTTGGTTGGTTGCACCGGTCATCAGCGGTGTCCGGTGCAGCAGCGCCATCCGGTGTGTCCGATCCTTCAGCCGTGCTGGTACACGCGGTTTCCGTACCTCGGCGCTTCCGAGTCGCACGAGTTGACCGTCTCCTACTGCGCCGTGGTGTGCAACTGGCGGATCGTTCCCGGCGTGGACGAGCACAAGTGCGAGATGACTTTCGAGAGCGCGGAGACGAAACCGGTGCTGATGACGCTCCGGCTCGAGCTTGTGGACAGGTCGGAGAAGCCGGCGTGGCGCGGGGACGAGCAGACCGTCGTGGCGGGCGGCGGCATGACGAAGCTGGTTGCCGCGGTCCCCACGGGCGAGTTTCCGGGCACTCAGCTCCGGGCGAAGGTCCGGCTGATGCGCGCATTGCCCAAGAATGACTCGGCCTGGTGCCGGAAGTAGCACGCCATCCAGTCGGAGCAATGCCACGCGGTACCTTATAACAGGCGGTTGCGGTTTCATCGGTTCGAACTTCATTCGATGCCTGCTGGCAAACCGGCGGGATGCGAGCGTGACGAACTTCGATGCGCTCACGTACGCCGGCAACCGCGACAACCTGCTCGACGTCGAAGGCGACGACCGGTACGCGTTCGAGCGAGCCGACATCGCCGATGCGGAGGCGGTTGGCCGCGTGATGGCGAAGGGTTTCGACGTGGTGGTGAACTTTGCCGCGGAGTCGCACGTCGACCGGAGCCTGTACGATCCTGCGCGGTTCGTGCGCACGAACGTACTGGGCGCGCAGAACCTGCTCGAGGCCGCGCGCAGTCAGGGCGTGCCCAGGTTCGTGCAGATCTCGACCGACGAGGTCTACGGCTCGCTCGGCCCCGAGGGCAAGTTCACAGAAACGACGCCGCTTGCGCCGAGCAGCCCGTATTCGGCGACGAAGGCGGCGGGGGATCTGCTCGCGCTCGCGTTTTTCAAGACCTTCGGATTCCCGGTGATCGTAACGCGGAGTTCGAACAACTACGGTCCGTACCAGTTTCCGGAGAAACTGATCCCGCTCTGCATCTCGAACGCGATGGAAGGGAAGAACCTACCGGTCTACGGGGACGGGATGAACGTGCGCGATTGGCTCTTCGTCGAGGACAACTGCGAAGCGATCCTGGCGATAGCGGAGAAGGGGAGGGTTGGCGAGGTCTACAATGTCGGCGGCGGCTGCGAAGTGCCGAACATCGAGCTGATCAAGGCGATGCTTCGCGAGATGAACAAGCCGGAGAGCCTGATCACGTTCGTGACTGACAGGCCGGGCCATGACCGCCGGTACGCGCTCGATTCTTCGAAGCTCACGCGCGAGCTCGGCTGGTCGCCGCGGGTCGGGATTTCGGAGGGGCTGCGCCGGACGGTGGAATGGTTTTCGCAGAACCGCGGCTGGCTTGAGCGCGTACGAAGCGGCGCATACAGGGATTTCTACGAGCAGCACTACGGTCGGAAGCTTTGACCCGGCCCGCAGGTGAGGACGTTTGGCGAGCCTTTTGTGTCAGGAGAATCCAATGGTGACTGAGATCGGACCGGGAGCAGGCGAGGCGACGGGCGTTCCGGGCGCGGCGGGAGCGCCAGTTGGGGCGACAGACGTGTCCGCAGACATGGTTGAGGCGCCAAGGCACCTGAAGGACATCGAGAAGCTCTTCTACGCGATGGGCAAGAACAAGGCATCCGACCTGCATCTCAAATCGGGACTCCGGCCGATCCTCAGGATCGCCACCATTCTCCATGAAGTCGGGAACAAGGTGCTCCGCGCGGACGATGTGAAGCGCATGTCGTACGAGATCATCAGCGAGAAACAGAAGGGCCAATTCGAAGAGAACAAGGGACTGGACTTCGCCTACAGCCTCGACGACGGGAGCCGGTTCAGGGTGAACATATTCATGGACCGCGGTACCGTCGCGCTCGCGGCCAGGCGAGTCAATCCGAGCATACCCAACTTCGACCAGCTCCACCTGCCGCCGACGATCAAGAGGATCGCGCAGGTCACCCAGGGGCTTGTCATCATGGCCGGGCCGACCGGTCAGGGAAAATCGACCACGCTCGCCTCGATCATACAGTGGATCAATGAAAACAGGCGCGTGCACATCATTACGATCGAGGACCCGGTCGAGTACCTGTTCAAGGACGCCAAGTCGTTCGTGAACCAGCGCGAGATCGGCATCGACGTGGAGGACTGGCATATGGCGTTGAAGCACATCGTTCGACAGAACCCCGACGTGATCCTCGTCGGCGAAATGCGCGACCACATCAGTTTCGATGCCGCGCTGATGGCCGCAGAGACCGGCCACCTGGTCTTCGGGACCATCCACGCGTCCAGCGCAGGGCAGACGATCGGACGCATACTTGACCTGTTCCCGCCCACACGCCACGACCAGATCCGCATGCTGCTCGCCTTCAACTTGAAGGCGATCGGGTGCCAGAAGCTGCTGCCCTCCTGCAAGGAGGGTATCCGCATGGTGCCCGCAGTCGAAATCCTGCTGGTGAACCCGACCGTGAACAAACTCATCATGAACAAGGAAGACAAGAAGATCCAGGACGTGATCAGGGGCGGGGCGGAGGAAGGCATGCAGGATTTTAACCAGTCCATGGTCAAGCTGATCAACGCGGGACTCGTCTCCAAGAAGGTCGCGCTCCAGTTCTCGCCGAACCCGGAGCAGTTGAAGATGAACCTGCAGGGCATCTTCCTTGGCGAGGACCACAAGATCATCGGCTAAGCCTCGGTGCGCGAGTATCGCACGAGGATCCATGAGGGTGCGCACCGGGGGGGCGGCTGCGAAGAGAAGAAATAGTAAAGGAACTCACCGGTTCCGTCCGAAATAGCTAGTGGACCCCGGCCGGACTCGCCGGTGTGGGATGGCGAGGTCGGCTTCGTCCGCTGGAAGGGCTGCCATGGAACTCAAGGACTACTTAGGCATTCTGAAGCGCAGGTTCGGCTGGTTCCTGCTGACGTTCGTCGTCGGCTGTGGACTCTATGGAACGGCCTTCGTCTCCGAGCCGCTCTCGTACGAGGCGAAGGCGTCGTTGCTCATCCAGTTCGAGGTCTTCGACCCGCTGACCACCAACACGGCCATCCCCATGCGCGTACCGGGCATTACGAGCGCCACGCGCGAGCAGCTCCTCAATAGCGAGGAGGTCTTCGAAATCGCGGTCAAGATCTGCACCGCCGAGAGGCTGTCCGGGAGCAGGGTGACGACCGAGGAAGAAGCCGAGCGGATTCTGTCTGAACGGAACAGCCCGCTGTTGACCGATCGCGCCTACCTCAGCGAGGCCGTCCATGACATGATGAAAGCTATGTCGGTCAGTCGCAGAAACCAGGGGCAGATCGTCGAGGTTGTGGCGAGGTCGGCGAATGCGCAGGAGGCCATTTCGTGGGCCAACGCCCATGCCCTCGCCAGCGAAGACATGAGCAGGCGTGAGGTGCTGTCCTCCTATCAAACCGCGCTTGCCGACATTCATCAGAACCTTGAGCGCAACGCCGGAAAACAAAAGGACCTGCAGACCAGGATCGACCAGATGTTCGAGAGCGAGCTGGAACCCACGCGCCAGTTGTCCGGGACCGAAGAAGAGGTTCGCCGGATCAGGGATGAAGCGCGCAAGCTGAAGTCGGAGATCACGGGCATAGACTACGAAGTCCAGCGCGCTGAGTTCGAGGTCTTTC
>JAVHLO010000216.1 GCA_031082105.1 Planctomycetota bacterium | reverse complement strand
GAACCGAGAAGTTCGAGATCGGCGAAGGCGTCAAGAAGGAAGAGGCGCGCTTCCGTCCGCTTCTGGCGCTTGAAGGTTCGGTGACGAAGTTCGGCGCGACGACGATGGACGGCACGGCGGTCTCCGCGCTTGCGGGAAAAGGCGCGAGCGCAAAAGTAAACTACGTCGCCACAGATCGAACCGGCCGTTCAGTTTTGACAAAGACCCTGGCGGTGAAAGACGCGCCGGGCGACATACTTGCCGGCTCGGTGGCGACGCAGACGGACACGGCGGCGCCGTGGACGGTGACGAACACCTCGCGGAACTCAGTTCGATTTGTGTACCGTGTTCCCGCGCCGCTGCGCGCGGTGGACGGCCCCGGCGAGGGCAATTTTATCCTGGCGCCGGGCGAGACCAGAACGATCTGCTCGATCACGAGCACGACGGCGGGCACGTACCCGATCGAGTACGCGCAGGCGGCGCTTGCTCCGGCAGGTCCGGATTTGCTCACTCGACCGGATGATCCCGAAGAACTGATTTGGCAAGGCGGCCCGGCGCAGGGTCCCGTCGTGTTCGATACCGCCGCTGGTGCGGCGGGCGAGCTGGTCGAGGGGAGCAAGCGGCTCCCGCTCGAGCTGTCGGGGTACACGGCCTCTCCGCTCAAAACGGCGGACTTGAACGACGCGCCGGGCGCGGTGGCCACGGGCGAAAAATCGAGCGTGGGCGGGTTCGGCGAGATGGCGCCGTTCGCGATCGGCGGACTCGGCGCGCTGCTGGCTGTGGGGCCTAACCTCTTGAAAGGCAGAACAACCACCGGCGAGGAAGTGGAGACGCTCTTTGCTGCCGTGCCCGCAGAACTGCCCGCGGCCGCGCTGGCAAAAACGAAAAGGGCGGACGGCGTCGTGGCGGTTGCGGTGGACAATACGGACCTCTGGAAGGCGCTGGGGATGGCGCCGCTCAAGCCGGATGTCTATCCGAACACGACCAACATCCGCTGGGGCGGTAAAAGATACGAAGGCGGGGACCTTGTCCTCGAAGGGAGCTGCCAGGACGTGAGAGAGGCCGGCATCGTGTTCCTGGACAGTTCTTCCGGTCAACCTATTGTGTTCCTGGATAGTCACGGCAAACCTACTACAGTTGTTGCTTTGAAGGCAGACGCAATTGCGGTTACAGACCTGGGGGCAGAGCGAAGACCTAACAGATATCAGTACACTATCCCGTCAAGTATTGTGCCGCCCAAGCCGGCCAACAGTAGTTTCTTCAGGGCAGACCTCCGCACCTGGTGCGAGCAGAAATACTACAAGGACGTCACTGAGACCTACCGTGACGGTCGTCCCGGTTCCGGCGGTAGTGCTGTTACAGGTGGCGGCGCGCCGGGACCCGAGCAGCCGCCGCCCAAGGACGAAAAGAATGAAGTAATCGTCGCGGGCAACACCAGCGACGTTAAGACAGGCGGCGGGAAGGGCGGCAAGGTGGCGGGCGGGAAAGGCGGCGAAGGCGGGGCCTCGGGCGACGCGAAAGGCGGAAAGGGCGGCGACGCCTCCGGCGGCCAGGGCGGCAGTCCGGAGGCGGGCGACGGGTCGGGTGGAGGTGGGACTTCAGTCGCGGGCTCGTCCGAGGTCGGCGTCGGCGCCGGGTCGGGCAGCGAGGGGAGCGGGGGCGCAAAGTCCACCGGCGGCCCCGGGACTTCCCAGGGCGGCTCGAGCCAGGGCGGTCAGGGCGGCAAGGGCGGAGAAGCCGACGGCGGCGCGGGCGAGAGCGGCGACGCCTCCGGCGGCAAAGGCGGTGGTGCCGGCAACAACGACACAAGCGCCGAAGGCGGAAATAGTCAAATCAGCCCCCAAATCGAGATCAATAAGAAGAAGCAGACGGCGAAGGAGGATGTTGACCTCGCCAAAGAGCAGACAAAGCAAAAAGAACTGGACCTTGAAATGGCGCGGGAGAAGACAAGACAGCAGCAAAGCGACCTTGAAACGGCGCGCGAGAAGACGAGACAGATGGAACTGGAACTCAAGCTTCGCGAGAAGGGGAAGTAGGCCAAGCCACCCGCAAGAGACAATAGGACGTTGCCCGAGGTTGAGTTGGAGCGGGCTTGTTCATGGAATGTCCGGTCACGGATGAACTTGGTTGCGCGCGTCACGTTATTGCTGAATCACAGCGGCAACGGACGTGATGCGTTTGTGTATTGTGTCCCGACTGTGAAGATGCAGTTCGAGGAAAACAGCATGAAGAGAACGTTGGTTGGCCTGTTTGCTTTCGTCGTGTTGGTCGGTCTTGTGCCTCAAAACCTGAGAAGCCAGACTGCGGACGACCCGAAGGATGCCGACGCCCTGCGCGCGGAGATCGAAAAGTCCAAGCAAAGGCAACGTGAGTTGGAGGCGGAGATCGAAAAGTCCAAGCAAAGGGAACGGCTTCTGAAAGCCGTCCTGGATGTACAGGTGGAACTCGCCGGCAAGAGCCAGGAGGAGAAAGACAGACTGCTTTTTGACAGGCCGCGTATTGCTGTCCGCCGCACACCGCTATTTCAGCGTGTTGTCAAACTGTGCTCGGAAGAAGGCGTCCAGTCCCGCTTCTTCGAGATGGATGTGATCGCAAGGGCGCCGAGTGCTCCGTTGGCCGAGGCCCTTGTCTACGGCATCGCTGAAAATTCCGACAAAGAGACAGTGCAGAAAGGCTTTGAGACGATCCTCCTCGACCCCGACGCCATGGCAAAATACCCGCAGCGCGTGCGCGTGGCCGTTGTCCTTTGCCTCATGGACGTCTACGTTGCGCAAGGCAAACAGCCCTCCGGGAAGGTCGTGGAGCACGTCCTGCAAAACGACCTCTCTTCGCGCGTCAGGCTGTTCGTCTTGCAGGAACTGGGGCAGTTCGGCGAGGCGTGGTATCAGCTCCTTTCGAAGAATATCCGCGCAGAAGAGAGCGACCTCCGCTACGGCGCAATGGAGGGCCTCCAGATCATGTTCATCCATGGCGGCATCGGCGCGAAGGAACTCGAGGAAAACCTGAGATGGATGATAGACAACGAAGAAGACGACAACAACCGCCGCCTTGCCGTCATGATGTATGGCACGCACCTCAAGGGAAAGGAGCACGAGGATTTCCTCTACCGCTTCGTGACGGACGAGAAGGTGCACAAGAGGGACGAGGGCGCCATTGTGGCCGCTGTCGATCGGCTCATGGCCTGCGGAGAGAATCGGGAGCGGATATTTGGAATGCTCGAAGAGGCGTGCAGGAACACAGATAACCCCTGCTCCCAGGAAGCCGCGATCGGCGCGCTCGCCGTCTGGCCCGACGACCGCCGAAAGGCGCTCGACGGGCTGGAGCGCGTGAGGACCTGGGCGCGCGAGATGGACGAAAAACTGAACCCGGACAAACTCTCCGAGGAACTGCTTCCGAAGGGGCAGTATTTTGTCCCGCTTCTCCAGAAAGTGGACGAGGAGATCGTCGGGCAGATGCGGTTCGTTCCGGACGTCGACACGGTGGAGTTCATCGAGAAGCTGATGTACGAGTCTCCTTTTTCTTGCGCGCAGGCGGGGGCGCCGGGATGCATGGTGGAATGTCTTCAGGACGACAACGTCGAGGCGATCCTGAAGAAGGCGATGTCCGAGCACTCCAGCACGGGGGTGGCTTCCTCAGCAATGCATGCATACTCGCTGCTGAAAGGCATGGAGGCCGACGACTTTTTGAAACAATTCGTCGTGAAGACAAGAGACGACCTGAAACGAAAGGATGCGATCCGTTGTCTTGGTCGGCGGGGCTATGATTTCGGCCCGCGCTGCAAGGCGCTGGAGGCGTTGCAGTACCTGAGAAAGATAGAGGAACTTGCGCACCTGAGGGCGGACATTGACTCGGCAATCGCGAACGCCGAGGCCTACGCGCCGGAGAACTTCGCCGCGTTTCTGGACGGGATCGAGAAGACGCTGGAGTATTCTTCGGTTGTGTGGGCGGACTCCAACCCCGACAATCCCGCCGCAAAGGCCGGCATGGAATCGGAGCGCGGCCGTCAGCGCGCGAAGGCGCTCCGCGGGCTGTACGACAAGTTCTTCGAGATCGGGCTGAAGGAGCGGAGAGAAGGGAAGTAGGTGGACACTGATAGGAAAGCCCATCTCTGCAGCGATTCGAATGCTTGGCAGGCCATCGACCATAATGAGGAGACATGAGTGTTCGAGCGAGTCCTTCAGAAGCTTCAAGACGCTATTCTGGCGGGCGAGTATGAGGTCACTGACCCGCACTTTCTGGAGGAGCTTGCGGCAGAGGACCTCACTCTTCCGGATGCGGAGACGGCCATCCTGACCGGCAGGATAACCAGGCGATACACAGACGACCCGCGCGGAACGCGGTACAAGGTCGTAGGCCGGTCAACAGACGGAAGGCTGTTGGCCGTCATTGTGCGTATCAAGGAGTCAGGTGTTCCCCTTTGGATCACAGTATACTTGGAGGTCGAAGAAACGGAATGAAGTCGAATGAAAAACAGTACGACTACGGCCGATGTCACGTATGCGGCGGTCGAATGGAAGAGCGAAGCGTCAGCCAGACGTACAGGGCGGGGAATCGTTGGATTCTCGTCACTGATGTTCCGGCGGGCGCCTGCCCCGAATGCGGGGCGCGTGTGCTGCGCTCCGGCGTGGCCAAGCGCGTGGAGGAATTGCTCCGGAGCCGGCGGGGCAGGCCACTACGGATACGTGCCGTGGCGTGGAGTTCCCAGTAGTGCGTCCCCTTGTGAGCCGCCATGCCGTAGCCGCAACACAATTCGGCGGCGGGGGGACAGGGTTCACCTTGATGCGCCGCGGAATGGCATGACGCTCGACTTCATCCGCGATCCCGCTTGCGGCCGTAGGGCATGACGCTTTCCATTACCATCCGGACCATCTCGACCTTCTGTTTTGAACCCTTTTCAACAAGCCCGTCGATCCTGTCGTAGAGTTCACGTCGGATATCCTGCGCCGGCGTGTGTGGCCGGCAATCCACCAGGTCGCTGACGGTGGTGTGCATCGCTTCCGCGAGGGCGAGCAGCAAGCCGAGCCTTGGCGACTTCTCTCCGCGCTCGATCCTGCCGATAGTCGACACATCGCAACCCGCGCGGTGCGCGAGTTCTTCCTGAGACAGTTTCTTCGCTTTCCGCATCCTGCGGAGCCTGTTGCCGAACTGCATTTCAAATTCGCGCAACGGCATCTGAACTGCTCCTCTCTCGCGGGCATCCCCGTCAATGTCGATGTCTCCCGAACAACCACGATCATCATATCAGAAAGCCTCAACCGATTGCCAGAGCGTTTATGCGTGATTTCATGGCGCAATTAACTTGATTTATCGCATAAAAGCCATATAATACTTTACCAATGGCGACATTCTGGCAGTCTACTGACCCCCTTAGAGG
The DNA here is from genome assembly GCA_031082105.1 of Planctomycetota bacterium. Classification (GTDB taxonomy): domain Bacteria; phylum Planctomycetota; class MHYJ01; order JACQXL01; family JAVHLO01; genus JAVHLO01. The sequence goes on along the minus strand of JAVHLO010000216.1, from coordinate 795 downwards.
AGTCTTCATATGTCATGGCGCAATCAGTCGGTCGTAGTCTTCTGTATTGTTGTTTGCTCCGGGGTGGGATGTGCATTCGTACAGCGACACCCCATGCTCTCGTATGATGCGGCCCTGTCTCCTGCGTCTCCGAATGGTGCTGCAGTGACAGTAGGTGACTTCGCGGACCAGCGCACCTGGAGCAGAGACAAGATTGGTGATATAAGAAACGGATTTGGAATGAAATGCGCCGACATCGTTCCACGGAATAGCGTGACCGACTGGATAAGAGAGGCATTCATAAAGGAGCTGTCCAATGCCGGGTATACCATCTCAGATGCTGATTCGACTACCCCTGTAATCAACGGTATAGTCTTGGACGTCTACACAAACTCGCTTGTCAATTTTGTAGGGCGCGTCCGGTTGAAGGTGATTCTGACAAAGGATGGCCAAGAGGTGTTGAACAAAGAGTACTTCTACGAAAACATCAACAATGACGCAGCTTCTCTGTTCAACACGGAAGAGTCCTACGCAGAAATGATGAAGATGACTCTGCAGTATCTAATGAAAACCATCGTTCCGGAACTAAACCAGAAGCTTTTGGCGAAGTAGTTGCAGGCGTTCAGCGATGACCGGCGGTGTAGACGCATGTTTTGTCCGTGGCTACGGTCTGAGTGGTTGGGTTGGTCTGGCCGGGAGAACTTGTGCCTGTAGCACAAAGGAAGTGATTCAAGATTCATTATGGTTGGGGTTTCCCGCACCGGTGTTGAGCTTTCGATTCCGAATGATTGATGTTGAATTGCGGTTTTGGCGGAG
>JAVHLO010000215.1 GCA_031082105.1 Planctomycetota bacterium | reverse complement strand
CCCAAAGTACCGTGTAGGTCAAATCCTCGTTTTTCGAGGAGGTCTTTTGACCAGGTGTCATCGAAGGTATACGAAAGCCTAGTGGTCACACCAGGGCGCATGTCCGATTCATCAGTCTCGAAGGTGATGCTGTTGGACTTGTGATCAGAACTTACTGTCCTATCATTCCATATCTCCTGAAGTTCGTCTTCGTCGTTCTTGGGCAATTGGGCTTCCACATCGTAACGTCCTTTGCTAATCCGCTCAAGCTTGGCAATCGCGTCCAGCAATGAGGACTTTCCACGATTGTTGGGACCGATAAGCAAGTTGAAACTCTGAAGAGCCTCGAGTTTTGCTTCAGTGCAACTCTTGAATCCCTGTACAGATAAGGCGCTGAGAATCTTCATTGTTGATACTCCTCGAGTTGGACAGGTGGGGAAGTAGGGGGCAGCGTACGGACATAGGAAAGTTCTTGGCAGCGATCCCCAAAGCGGGTGTAGTTCTTTGCCATCTTTTTTTTGCCACCTAAACGCCTCGCGATTGTCGCACGTGCCTCACCGCCGACCGGCAGCCCAGCCCTTCAAATCGCTCTTCGACTCTACTTCAATCGGCTCGCGCAAGACCCCGCCCCGCAGACGGAGATGAAAAAGAAACGCTCTGGCCAGACCCGGCTCGCTCCTGCGCAATCACCGTTGGAGAAGGAATGGGGACACTCTCTTGGGTATCCCATGTGAATCACGATGCTACAGACAGTTGACTCCCTCCGCTCCGCGGGCAAGAATGCGTCCGTGCAGGGCGAAATTGACCTCGACCTGAGATGAATCCAGTCTTGCCAAGGGCGAAATGAATTTCGCCCCACAACGGGCCGCGCTGTTTTGCACAATTGCGAAACCGACTCAGGCAATGCTGATGTCGAAAGGTCTTCGCTCCACGAACTGTCCCGTCCCGCGCTTGCCGATGAATCGGCCGTGTTTCACGATGGGCGTGCCTCGGGACAGGACGGTCCTCACCCTGCCCGCGATCTCCATCCCCTCGTAGGGGCAGTAATCGACGTTCTGGTGGAGCGTCTTTGCAGACAGCGTTTGTGTACTCTTCGGCTCGAGTATCACGATATCCGCGTCCGAGCCGGGCGCGATCGCGCCCTTGCGCGGGTAGAGTCCGAAGAGTTTCGCAGGCGCCGTCGACACCACCTCGACGAACCGGTTGAGCGAAATCCGCCCACGTCTTGGCCCCTCGGAGAACATCAGCGGTAGCCGTGTCTCGATCCCCGGCGCGCCGTTCGGGATGAGTGCGAAATTGTCCTTGCCGAGCGTCTTCTGACCCCTGAAGTTGAAGGGGCAGTGGTCCGAGCCGACCGTATGGATCGCGCCGGAAAAAAGCGCGGACCACAGCGCTTCGCAATCGGCCTTCTCCCGAAGGGGCGGCGACATCACGTATTTCGCCCCGCCGAAATCGGCCTCGTCATATCGCTCTGATGTCAGCAGCAAGTACTGCGGGCATGTCTCCGCGAATGCCGGTTGGCCGCGCCGCTGGGCCTTCGTGAGCTCGTCCAGCGCTTCCCTGCATGTCAGGTGGACGACGAACAGCGGGGCCTTGGACGCGGCATATGCGAGCGCGAGCGCGCGACCCGTCGCTTCGCCTTCGAGAATCGACGGCCTGCTCGCCGCGTGATACTTCGGTTCCAGCTTCCCTTCGCCCTGCAGGCGCCGCGAGAGGTGATCGATAACGTCGCCGTTCTCGGCGTGGACCATCGTGAGCACGCCGGTTCCGCTCGCGCGCTGCATCACACGGTACAGTATCTCGTCGCTCACCATCAGCGCGCCTTTGTACGCCATGAACAACTTCACGCTCGTGACCCCGAGTCCGGCCAGCGTGCCAAGCTCTTCTATGACCGCATCCGTGCATTCGGTTATCGCCACGTGGAACCCGTAGTCGACGACGGCCTTGTCCTGTGCCTTCGCCTTCCACCGCTCCACCGCCGAGGAGAGCGATTCGCCCTTGCCCTGCATCGCAAAATCGATTATCGTGGTCGTGCCGCCGCACGCGGCTGCAACCGTGCCGGTATAGAAATCGTCAGCCGAGACTGTCCCGCCGAACGGCATGTCGAGATGCGTGTGTGTATCGATCCCGCCCGGGAGGACGTAGCGGCCCATCGCGTCAATGGTCTCCTTCGCGTCGCCCAATGTGCCCCGCGACACCGCTTCGATCCGCCCCGCGAGAATGCCCAACTCCGCCTCGAACGTGTCCGAGGCGGTCACAATCCTGGCGTTGATGATCTTCAGATCGAACATTAGAGCCTACGGAGAACAAAACGACGTAACAATACAGACTTACTATGGAACGGGAGAACGAAGGAACCAAAACAACGAAAGAACCGAAGAACGAAAAAACCGAAGTACAAGGGAACCAAAGGCCTCAAGAAAGCCGTCAACCGGGTCCCCTGACGCACAGCTTCCTTTTTCAGTGTCTTTCTGTGTGCTTCTGTGGCCCGTGAACACGGACGCCATGATCTTGGATCTTGCCCCGGATCTGGTGGACTCGGGATACTAGATCCCGCTCGGCGGTCGTTCCACCACGATCGCCCTTTGCGGGCACGTCACCGCGCAGAGGCCGCAGCCGTCGCAACGCCCGGCGTCGACCCGCACTGCGCGACCTCGGATGGAAATCGCGCCGGTCCCGGCGTCGCGGCAGGCGGTCCGGCATGCGCCGCAGACGCGGCATCGGTCGCGCATGATCCGCGCCTTCGGCCGGTGCGAGAAATCGAGATCGGCATGGCGGACCACGTGTGTCGCCAGCAGTCCGACAAGGTCGCTCAGTCGCAACATCTGCCTTGCGCCCATGTATTCCGCAAGGCCGGCCTTAAGGCGGTCGACCAGCCCGTATCCGTGCAGCATCGCGGCGGTGCAGACCTGGACGGTCTTCGCGCCGAAGAGCAGGAACGAGACCGCGTCCTGCCACGTGCAGATTCCGCCCATCCCGGATATCTGTGGCCCGTAAGGGCCGACGGTCTCACGGATATCAAGCACACAGCGGAGCGCGATGGGCAGTATACCGGGCCCGGAATACCCGCCCGCTGCCGAACGGCCGTTGACGTCGGGATTCACGGAGACGCGTTCGACATCGGGCTGGGCGACCGCGCGGACCGTGTTTATGGCCGCGATCCCGTCGGCGCCGGCTCGCGTGACGGCGCGCGCGACACGGCCGATGTCCGTCACGTTCGGCGTAAGCTTGGCCATCACCGGGATGCGTGCGACCTTCTTCACCCATGCCACACGCTCGGCCGACAGCGCAGGGTTCTGGCCTATGATGGAGCCCATGCCGCGCTCTGGGAGTCCGTGCGGGCACGAGAAGTTCAGCTCGAGCGCGTGTGCGCCCGCGTCTTCACATGTCCTGGCCAGGTCCTGCCAGGCCTTCCTGGTATCGCCCATGATGCTGGCGATGATCGCGCGGCCCGGCCAGTTCCGCCGGAGCATCCGTATGTCGCGGGCCCATTGTCCCGGCGTCACCGTCGAGATCAGTTCGATGTTCAGCATGCCGACGGAGGCCGGGACGCGCACCGCGCCGGGCACGTTGTCGACCGAGGTGACCGCTGCAAGACGCGGAGACACGTTGCGGGTCGGCTTGCGTGAGATGGTCTTGGTCACCGCGCCGGCCCAGCCGGCGGCGAAGCCCCCCGCGATCGCCTCGCCTGAACGGGTCGGCGGCCCCGAGGCCAGTAGAAATGGGTTCTCAAGTTTGATGCCGAGAAACGTCGTAGCATACCTGGCCGGAGTATTCGACTCAGGTTGCCTGGCGCTGCAGGGGACCTTGGTGCGTGGCTTCATCGGATCGCCCTTCGGATTTTGGATTTTGGATTGCGGATTTCGGATTTTCATGGGCCGGAAGAAGGCCGCCAGTCCGGGATCCGGGAGCGCATGATACACTACGTTTTGTCATTCCCGTGCAAGCGGGAATCCAGACGCGTCCTCGTCGCTGTCGTTGTCCCAGGGACACAAGTTCGGAGCGAGTCTATCACCAAACAGGGAGGGATTCAAGGATTTCGACGCGCCCGCCTCTCCGCCAAAACTTGACTGTATGGTGTGTAGATGCTAAGCTGGCTGCACAAGGGTCCATTGCCTGAGGAGGATGACACGATGAAGAGGTCAGTGTGCCGAACAGCGTACGCGGTTCTTGTCATGATTGCCGCGCTAGCCTCGTGCATTGACGGCGGCGGCGCCGGCGCGTCCCGACGCCAGGAGCGGCTCGATTCCGACTGGATCAGGCAGAACGCCGCGCTGCCACGGTCGGGAAGCGATGACCCGCGCGACTGGAACGTCTACGTCGAGGTGCAGAACTTGCAGGCGGACTCGGCCGGCCTGGACTTCGGCCAGATCTCGTGGGTCTACCGGGGCGCGGACGCCACGGTCGGCGGCGGCGGCGGACCTATCCTCGCCAACAACGGCATCAGAATTGGCATCGCGCGCGGTCGGCTCGCCATGGGCGCGATCGCCGGCAGCTCCAATACACACAGCCGTCAGACCACGACACAGTTCGTCACGGTCCTGAACGGCCAGACCGCCTCGCTCGATGTCGGCAACGTCTACACCGAGCCGATGACCATATTCATCATGGACCACAGGCGAACGGTCGTCGGCACACACTGTTTCGTGAAGGCTGGCGCGAGCCTGGAGGTCCGGCCGACGATCGTCGGCGATGACATGCTGGACATCGAGGTGATGCCGGTCATCACCTCGTACGACCGCGGCGCAAGACGGCTTGCCTTGCAGGAACTCAGGACGCGCGTGCGTGTTCGGGACGGTCAGTCCCTCGTGATCGGAGGCCAGGAAACAAGCCAGTCCACCTTCGGGAACACGCTGTTCAGCAAGACGTCCACCCATTCGTCGTCGCAACGGGTCGTCGTGCTGACGCCGACGATACTGAAATAGCTTGTATCATCTACGTGTTTCGCTGTCTCTTTTCTCTTGCTACATTCCACTGGTCACTGGTCACCGGTTGCTGGTCACTGTCTCTCATGAGATGTTGCTGATGTCACTTCTACCTCCTGTCTTCTTTGCCATGCAGGCGCCCGCACAGGTGCCGCCCGTCGTGCGGGCGGCGCATATCATCTTCATGCTTGGCGGGCTTGCAGTCCTGCTTGTCGGCGCGTTGTACGCCGTGCTGAGCCTGACCGGCCGGAAGTGTCTGCGCCGGATGTGGTGGCTCGAGCTCGCGGGCTTTCTCGGTATCTTCATCGGCGGAATACCGCTCGGGATGCTGACTGCCTACTATCGGCACGGCAAGGTCTGGGTGTGGGACTTGACGGACAACAAGACCCTCGGTATCCTTGCGTTCTGGCTCGTGTATGTCGTCTGCAGTCGCAGGTGGGTGTTTTCCTCGGAACCGAATGACGCCACGGCGAAGCGGCTGTCGTTGATCACAATCGCCGGTGTGGCGGCAACGGTGGGCCTCTATCTGATTCCGCACTAGATTCGCAGGCCAGTACCCACAGTTCCCGCTAGTTCCGCATAGTTCCCTTCAGTTCCTCCAGTTGGCGGGGACAGGGGAACTCGGGGGAACCAAGGGGAACTAAAGGAACTAGGGGAACCGGACGTCGCATTTTGAAGATCCCATTCTGGCGTATTCAATGAAAGACATGATTTCTCGTCGGCTCGAGCGCGTGAGGGAAGAGATCGCCAAACGCAAGCTCGACGCCTTCCTCGTCAGCAACGCCGTGAATGTCCAGTACCTGAGCGGGTTCACGGGCGACGACACCGTGCTGCTAATCTCGCGGGACAAGGCGTTCCTGGTCACCGATTTCCGGTACGTTGAGCAGGCCGAACAGGAGGCGCCGCTGTTCAAGCTGGTGCGCCACAAGAAGGGCTATTTTCAGCGGGCGATGTCGATCGCGAAGGAGCGGAAACTAAAGCGCGTCGGGATCGAGGGCGGCGCGATGTCGCACTCGACGTTCGCCGTGCTCGAACGCGCCTTCAAGCGGCTCAAACTCGAACCGCAGAAGCCGCTCGTCGAGGAACTGCGGATGGTGAAGAACGCCGAGGAGATCTCGCTGATCCGCGCGGCGGCCCATTGCGCGGCTGAGGCCTACAAGTCGACCGTGCGCGGGATCCGGCCCGGGATGACGGAGATGGACATCGCGACGGATCTCGAATACCGCATGCGCCGGCTCGGGGCGCGCAGGGGCGCGTTCGAGACGATCGTCGCCGTCAACG
>JAVHLO010000214.1 GCA_031082105.1 Planctomycetota bacterium | reverse complement strand
GCTGCCCGACCCGACGAACCCGGACGTGATAAAGGCGTTCGAACGTGGCGCATTCAAGGAGTTCGAGAGACATTCACGCGTCGGCATGGTTACCGAAGAGGGATTCGTGAAGAGGGTGGAGCAGCTCCGCAAGGCGGGCGCGAAGTACGTGTTCCTCAAGACGGGCGCATACAGGCCCGCGGACCTCGCCAGGGCGGTGGCGTTCTCCTCGAAGTGCAAGATCGACTTGCTCACCGTCGACGCGGCGGGCGGCGGCACGGGCATGAGCCCGTGGCGGATGATGAACGAGTGGGGCGTTCCGCCGGTGGAACTGCACACGCTGCTCTACCAGTACGTGAAGCAACTCGCCGCCAAGAAGAAATACATCCCGGCGATCGCCGTCAACGGCGGATTCACGTTCGAAGACCAGATCTTCAAGGGGCTGGCGCTCGGAGCGCCGTTTGTGAAGATGATCGGCATGGCGCGCGCCCCGATCGCCGCGGCAATGGTCGGCAAAACCATCGGGCGCACGATCAACGACAACCAGGTGCCGGTCTACATCGAGCGGTTCGGCAACACCAAGGACGAGATCTTCGTGACGGCCGCGTCGCTCCGCAAGGAGCTCGGGGACGACCTCTTCGAGAAGATCCCGGCGGGCGCGCTCGGGCTCTACACCTACTACGAGCGGCTCGCGCAGGGGCTGCGCCAGTTGATGGCCGGCAGCAGGAAGTTCGCTCTCGAACACATTACGCGCGACGACATCGCGTCACTCACGCGCGAGTGCGCCGAGATCAGCGGGATCCCGCACGTCATGGACGTCGACAAGGCCGCGGTCAAGGAGATACTGGGGTAGTTTCCCTGATCTGCGGTGGTAAGGAGTGGGCTTCCGGCAACTCGACTCCGCGGGGCGAGAAGAGGAAGAACACACCCCTGCATCCCCTCTCGAGAGGGGAATCCCGCCTTCGGCGGGTGTGGGGTAGATGATTCCCCTCCTTCGGAGGGGCGAGGGGTGGGTTATTCCGCACTTCAGAGGGCGACGGGCGGATCGACTCGACTGGTGAAGCGCTAACGGCAGAAGCGTGACATCGCCGGCGCGTAAATACGGACTCGCACCTCACTCCATGGGTGCGATACGTTCGGGGATGCGAGGGGCGGAGCTCAGTGTGTGGTGCTTCGCCTCCGCTCCCTTTTTTTGGCAGGCGGATCAAGACGCGTAGTACGGCTTGCCTTCGAAGACGACGCGGAAATCGGAATCGATCACGACCGCGATCGGCGGTGTGTCGTCTGACTCGGAGGCAGCATCCGTTGCGTACGACTTCGCCTCGTCGAGCGATGTGAAGTCCTTGTGCGTCGTCCTCAGGTCGGCCTCGAGAACCATCACTCGGAAATGGCCGCCCGCGATCGGGCCGCGCTTCCGGGCGTGTTCGATCATTCGGTCCCATCTGTTGTCACCGGCTACGGGCGGTGCTGCGCTGTCGGCCGTTTCTGTGCCGGCGGGCGCGGCGTGCGCCTTCCGGTCCAGACCTGCCAGTTGGTAGATCGCCAACACCCCGGTCGCATAATGTTCGCCGCCTCCGCAGGCAAGCAGGTTCCCGTCCGGACTGAATGCCAGACAGTTCACGTGGCTCTCATGGCCGCCCAGGACCATCAACACTTGTCCCGACGAGACGTCCCATATCCGGACCGTCTTGTCACGGCTGCCGCTGGCCAGCAGTCTGCCGTCGGGCGAGAATGCAGCGCAGTTCACCGCGCGCTCATGGCCGCGCAGCACGCAGATCTCATTGCCCGTCTTCGTGTCCATGAGCCGGACCATCGTGTCTTCGCACGCAGCGGCCACGCAACCCCCGTCGGGGCTGAACGCCACGCCGTGAACGCCGCCATCCGGCACCGATAGTGACGCGCGGAAACGGCCGGAGCTCGTCCACAATCCGGCGAAGCCGGGCCGCGGAAACGCGCCGTCGTCGGCGACCGCCAGCGTCTTGCCGTCCGGGCTGTAGGCAACGCATTTCACTTCGGAGAGGTCTTTCATGAACGACACGCTCCGCTTGCCCGTTCTCAAATCCCATATCCGCACCGACGCGTCGAGGCTTCCGCTCTCGAGTTCCGCCCCGTCCGGTCTGAACGCGAGACTGGTGACCGACCATGTGTGGCCCTTGAGGATGAGCTTCGTCTCACCGCTGACCGCGTCCCAGACATGGACGGTGCCCGGCTTTTCAAGATCGTCGCCGTCGCCGGAGGCGACGAGCTTGCCGTCCGGGCTGAAGGCGACCGCGTAGACCGTGCGCGTGTGTTCGCCGTATCTGAGTATCTCCCTGCGCTGTTCGATGTCCCAGACGCTTGCGCAGCCGGCCATCGAGACCGCGAGGCGCCGCCCATCGGGGCTGAAGGAGACATTGTCGATTATCGAGTTGTCCTGGAGCACGTCGACGCGCATGCCATCAGGCACTGAGAGCTTGGGCGGTTTCGGTGGTTCCGGGGGGCTCTGTTTCGTCCTCGCGCGTGCCACGTGCAGAGGTTTCCCGCCTGGGAACATCAGGCCTTCCCGAGCAGGAGGTGAGGCGACCGTGCTCGGTGCGGGTGTCACCGTGCCATGCTGCGCCAGTTCTCGCAGAAAGTACTGAAGCTGGATTTCCGCGTCCTTGACAGCCACGTGGGGCAGCTTCACGTCGAACCGCCGTCCCAGCGCCTCGAGCCACGACGAAGCGCAGACCGCCTTGAACCCGAACGGGTTCGTGCCGAGATATCGCCAGGCGTAGTACACGATCCACGGCCAGTCGAAGGCCGCGGGTCGGGCAACAAACGAGGGCTTCTGCCGGAGGTGCGGGAACGTCCAGTGGTAGAACTTCTCCATCGCCACGGCGGGGGGGCGTCCTTCTTTCTTCGCGCGCTCGAACGACTCCGTGCTCGTCACGACGGAATCGCCGATCGGTTGGATGAGCGCCTCGAACCGGTCGAAGACACCGCGCTTGATAGATCCGACGGCCGCGCCGAGTTCGGTCATCGAGTGCTGTCCGAAAACCGGGCCGCTCGTCTCAATATCGACCATGATCCAGAGCTGCTGTTCCTGGGACATGAATGGACTCCGAAATTGCAGTTACGCGCGTCGTGAACATTCTGCCGTTCATTATGCCATCGTTTCTGTGCCGCGTCAAGAGTATCGCTCGATAGGCTCTGCTTACCCTTGACTTGAGGGGGCGAAGAGTGTATCATGCCGAAGAACGACTGAGCTTTTCTTGCCATCCGTGCTCGATGAGCAGCCCAAACAATGATCCCGAAAGGAGGCCGTCATGGCCGGGACGCTCACATGGGAAAGGAAACATAAGGACGCCCTCGTGCGTACGCACAAGCCGGCGTACAGGATTTTCACAACGGCATCGTTGGTCCTTCTGCTCTTCCTGAGTCGGGCAGGGGATCGTGCTGTGACGCCCGTGTATGCCGACGGGGAGGACAGCGCGGCTCAGGATGCGGCGAAGGCGACATACGAACGGGCGAGGGATTGTGTCACCAGGGCGAAGGCGGCACTGGACAGCGCGCAGACCAGGTACGACCGAGCCGGCGCCGCATATGACAGAGCCAAACGCAATCACGAGGAATCGACCCGCTCATACGGCGCGGTCAGGGCGGAGTACTCCAGTCTCAAGGATCAATGTGACACCGCCAAGTCGAAGATGGAGCGCGCGAAGAGACGCTATGAGAGCGCCGACCGGCGTACTCAAGACGCCGCCAAACGGGAGTACGATGCGGCAAAGGCGGAGTTCGAGCGGGTCGAGGCCCAGTACAACGACAAGGCGACCGAGTTCAACAATGCGAAGCGAGACTTTGAGAATACCCAGGGCGTCATGGACGACAGCTCCCGGGAGTCTGCCCGCTGCAAAGACGAGCTTGATACGGCCACCACCGAATACAACGACGCGCAGACCGAATGTAGTCACGCGAAAGTCGCCTGGGAGAAACTGAACAAGGATGTGATAGACTTGCTGCCGAAGAAGACCAGGTGGCGGTACGATTTCAACGGCGACAAGAAGGACGACATCATCTCCTTCTCGCGCGGCGAATTCTATCACGGGAAGGACCAGGGCGATGTGTTCGTCGCCATCTCTCTGGCCCCGGAGCTGCCGTACTTCTCATCGACCGGCTGGGGTAAGCCGTGGCATGAACAATTCTGCTGGGGCAACCAGATTCCCGCCGTCGGCGATTTCGACGGTAACGACAAGGTCGATATCGTGTGTTTCCTGCGTAGCGCCGTGACCCAAGGTGATATCGTTGCCGGCTTCTCTGAGGCCAATGTCTGGGTAAGCCTGTCGACGGGAGAGAAGTTCGCGTCAGCTACAAAGTGGCATTCGGGATTCTGTATCGGGCGGGAAATCCCCGCTGTCGGCGATTTCAACGGCGACGGCGCAGACGACATTGTCTGCTTCGCCCGAAACACGTCAAAGGGTGATGGCCAGGGGAACGTTTACGTGTCGCTCTCCGACAAGAACGAGTTCCTTCCCACTTCCGTATGGCACGATTATTTCTGTATCAATGACGAGATCCCGCTCGTCGGCGATTTCAACGGGGACGGGAAGGACGATATCATCACGTTCATGCGTGACACCTACACCGGCGACGCCGCGGGGGACGTGTACGTGGCTCTGTCAACCGGCGGAGCCTTCATGGCCGGGCCCTCGCAATGGCACAACAACTTCTGCAGGTCGGATGCCATCCCGGTCGTCGGCGATTACAACGGCGACGGCAGGGACGACATCGCCTGCTTCGACGACCGGACAGACGCGGGCGGGGAGACTACTCTTGGCAATGTGTACGTGGCGCTTTCGACGGGACATAGCTTCGAAGGCCCGTTCGAGTGGTCGAGCTTTTTCGGCGGCACGAACGAAATCCCCGCGGTGGGTGATTTCAACGGCGACGGCTGCGACGACGTTGCCATGTTCACCCACGATGCGCGGGGAGAAACCGCGTACAGCCCCCGCGGAGACGTCAAGGTTGCCCTCTCCACCAAGTCGAAATTCGGAAAGGCGTCGAAGTGGCACGAGTATTTCTGTTTCGACGACGCGGTCCCGACCACACTCGCCGCGCTGTTCCCTTACTACATGTTCCCCTACGGCGAAGAGGATGGAGACAAGCAGATCGTCTGCTACGCCAGCAATGAAGACGATTGGTTCATGACAGATGTCGTCGCCTTCGACAAGGAGTTTGATCTGTGGCCGTGCACGGGGCCATACAACGGACTGGCGGTACATCTGCAGGGATCGCATCTCAATAATGTGGATTCGGCCGATCTGGCCTATGTCGGCGGGCATGGAAACATCTCCTACATCTCATTCGCCGATACGGATAAGTTTCCGGCTCAGGCGTGCTGGCTTCCGTACTGCAGTTGGGGGAGTTGGTCGAGCCAGTCGCGCAGGGGCGACCTGGACTACATCGTGTTTCAGAGCTGTTCGGTTCTCTCTTTTGCCACGGACGAGGTGGGCACATGGCGAAAGCGGTGGAAAGCGAGCCCGCACAAGAAGGGGCCTTTCTCCGGACTGCACATGGCGTGCGGCTTTCTGAATACACACTTGAGATCGTCCTTGTACAGCCTTGCCGACGAGTTTGCAGAGAACCTGGAAGCAGGATACGATATCAGAACCGCGTGGCTCGACGCCACGGAAGCCGAGGCACAATGGGTCAGCGGTTACCACAGCCTTGGCGTTGTGATGTACATCAGGCCTCACAAGAACGAGACCATCCACGACGGCCTTCCCGACCTGTGGTACCACGACCCCAAGTACGAGCTTGACGAGGAACACTGGGTCGAGGAGTAGAACACTCATTGGGGAGATTCAAATGAACTCGAGCTGCTTCAAGAAGATGATCAAATTCGGAAGCTTGGCGGGATTCGCACTGATTGCGATGGCGTGCGCTTACGCCCAGGAAGAGCCGCGGGAATTCAAGATCTCTGCCGACATGCAGCACAAGATCGAGGAGGGGCTTTCACAGCCTCTGACCAGGCTCACGCTTGACCGGGACGACAGCGCGCGAACCGACAAGGCGTTTTCCGAATGGGTGTCGGGCTGCATGGACCTGTCGACGGCGCGCAAGACAGAGAACGTCGCCAGGAGGAAAGTGATGTACAACCAGGAACTCGAAGTGAACGTGGGGAAGTTCCTCGACGAGGGCGGGAGCGTGAAGGCGCTCGCGACCACCGAGCCGGTTCGGGCGTTCTGCGAACTCGGCCAGGGTAAGCTGGAATTCCGCAAGC
>JAVHLO010000213.1 GCA_031082105.1 Planctomycetota bacterium | reverse complement strand
ATGGGAAGGGGAGGGCGAGTCGCCGGCAACGTAGCACCTCGCCGCCATGCGGGGTGCCCGTCGGCCGTCTTCAAGGCGGATTCGCTCGAGTCTCGTGCGACTTCATGCAGGAGCAGGATGGGCACCAGCGCGCCTGTTGCGCGACGGGCGAAGAGCCTTGCCGGGATCACGCGGGTGTCGTTGAGGACGAGCAGATCGCCTTCGGCCAGGAAACCGGGCAGATCATGGAACGCGGAATGGACGATGCTGCCGTCCGCTCGGTTCAGAACCATGAGCCTCGCGGTATCGCGCGGCTCAACGGCCGTCTGGGCGATCATGCGGCGGGGGAGTTCATAGTCGAAGTCGCTGACGTTCATCGCGCCACGTTTCTACTTTGGCCTCTTTTCCTCGTACTCCAGCACCCAGATCTCCTGCCGCTTCGGCAGCGTGGATTTCGAAACCTCCGCAGTATTGCTCTCCTTGCGGATGACGAGGTCTGGTTTCTTGCCCTTGAGGAAATCATCGAGCGTCGTGAGCGGCCAGTCCTCGTCCTTCATCACCTTGGTCTTGTAGTGCATCGGAAGCACGATCCGCGGCGAGAACAGCGAGATCATTGATTCGACCGCCGCGCTGTCGAGAGTGACCTTGCCGCCGACGGGGATCATCAGCACGTCGGCCTTGCCGATTTCCGATTTCTGCTTGGTCGTGAGCTTGCGCCCGAGGTCGCCAAGGTGGCAGAACCGCACGCCGGCGATCTCGAACGAGTAGATGGTGTTGTACCCGCGTTCCTTGTCCGCGTCCTTGTCGTAGTGGAGCGAGTCGACGCCGACGATGTTGATCCCTTTGATCGAGCGCTTGCCGATCCCTTCCTTGCCCTTCAGGAGCACCGGCTCCCCGCGCACGGTCGAAGCGCTGTTGTGGTCCGCGTGGTCATGCGTCACGAGGACGATATCGGCCTGCAGATCCGGGAGCCGGTAGCCCACTGATGCCCCGAAAGGATCGGTGACGATCTTTGTCCCGTCCGGCGCCTCGATGGTGAAACACGCATGGCCGTGCCACGTGACCTTGATCGCGTCCTTGGGCTTCTCTTCGTCCTTGGGCTTCTCGGCATCACCCGGCTTCTGCTCCCCGTCGCCGGGCGTCTCCGGATCGCCCGCCACGCACGCGCGGTCCGCCGGAAAGCCAACGAGCAAGAGCGCCATGATCGCCATCAACGCCGCGGCGCACCGTCGACCCCAGACTACTGTTGAGTTCATGTTTGAACCTCCGTCATTTGTGACCAGGTGAACGGGTGAAGGGGTGACAGGGTGATGGGGTGAAGGGGTGACAAGGTGAAAGGGTGACCAGGCTAGCGCTCCAGTTCACCCATTCACCGCGTCACCCGTTCACCCCATCACCGTTTCACCCGTTCACCCTGTCACCCCTTCACCCTTTCACGTTCTCGCTCCGCCACTACCCGGAATCGGCACAATCCGTCGCCCTTTGCCGCGCACTTGATCTCCGCGACCCGCACCCTGCGGTCGAAGATGACCTCGCACAGCCCGCCGAAGATACCGCGGAGCACGTGGCAGACCGGCCTGCGCGACTTGCCGTGGGCCTCGGCAAACGGCGAGTTGCGCACGACCGCTTCAAGCCGCCTGCGGCGCAGGTCGAGTTTTACGATCGAAAAGCCGCCCCACCCGATCTCGCCGCCCATCGCGGCCATGAACCGCGCGACCGCGGCGGGCTTCAGGCCGAATACGTCACGGTATTTCCTGGAGGAGAGGTATCCGCCCGTGAACCCGGCCTCGTAGAATATCTCCGCCGCCTGGCTACCCAGGGCGCGCTCGGCCGCCTTCTGCATCCCGACGATCGTCTCGGGCCGCACGATCATGTACCGCACGTTCTTGAACGTGAGGCTGCCCTTGCGCGGGGAGTATTCGAGACTCTGTAGTATCTTGTTCTTTTCGGGCATGAGCCGAAGTCCGAATGCAGCCACAGGCAAACGCGCCGCCCCGTCGTCCGTCTTGCAGCCAGGAGGCCGGCTTGCACAAGCGTGAACGGGTGACGAGGTGAGCGGGTGAAAGGGTGAAGGGGTGAAAGGGTGAGCGAGTGCGCAGGCAAACACCCAGACAATCCATCATTGCGTTGTTCACCCTTTCACCCCGTCACCCGTTCACCTTGTCATCCCGGCGATCCGTCGCCCGTTCACCGAGTCACCGCTCAACCCCGTCAGCCCGCTCACGAACCCATGGTATTCCGCTACGGGCCGCTACACCTCCACCGGCTCGCCTTCCACGGGCACGCGCACGTCCGTCACGCCCGCATGCCTCAGCGTGTCGGCAAGCGCTTCCGCCTGCGCGGTCTCGCCATGGACGAGAAAAGTCGTGCGGGCCCGCGTCGAGTTCAGGATGTAGTCGACCAGCCCGTCCCGGTCCGCGTGCGCGCTCAGGCCGTCGACCGTGACCACCTCCGCCCGCACGTCGTAGTCGATGCCGTAGATCCGCGCCTTCTTCGCGCCGCTCGCGAGACGCTGGCCCAGCGTGTTCTCCGCCTGGTATCCCATCAACAGGACCATGTTCCTCGGGTTGACGATGTTGTGCTTGAGATGGTGCAGGATACGGCCGGACTCGCACATGCCGGATGCGGATACGATTACGCACGGATTCTGGATAAAGTTCAGCTTCTTGGACTCCTCGGCATCACGCACGTAGGTCAGCTTGGCGAACCCGAAGGGGTCGTTCTTTGTCTCGAAGACCTTGAGCATCTCGGAATCGAAACACTCAGGATGCATCCTGAAGACGTCGGTCGTGTTGATGGACAGCGGGCTGTCAACGAAGACGGGTATCTCGGGCAGTCGGCCTTCGTTGAAGAGCTCGTTGAGCAGGTAGACGAGCGCCTGGGTCCTGCCCACCGAGAACGCGGGGACGACCACCTTGCCGCCGCGTTTCAGCGTGGCCCCGATATGTTGCGCGAGCGCGTCCTTCACCTGGCCGGGGTTCCCGTGGGTGCGGTTGCCGTAGGTGCTCTCGCAGATGAGCACGTCGAGTTCGCCCAGGTGTTCGGGGTCGCGGATGATGGGCAGGTGCTTCGGGCCGAGGTCGCCGGTGAACCCGATCCGCGTGACACGCCCTTCGGCGGCGATGTCCATTCGGATCCCCGCCGAGCCGAGGATATGGCCGGCGTCGAGGAACGAAGCGGTGATGCCGCGGGCGATCTTGAAGGTCTTGCCGTAGGAGACGGTGTGGAAGTTGTGGAGAATCTTGTCCACGTGTTCCTGGGTGTACAGGGGCTCGACCGGGGGGGCGTTCCGGTCCCGCTTCTTGTTCATGTACTCGGCGTCTTTGTCCTGGATGTACGCCGCGTCCTTGAGCATGAGCGTGCAAAGGTCCCTTGTCGCGTGAGTGCAGAACACCTCGCCCTGGAACCCGTGCTTCATCAGTACCGGCAGCTTGCCCGAGTGGTCGATATGCGAGTGCGAGAGGAGGACGGCGCCGATCTTGGCCACCGGGAAATCGAAGGCGCGGTTGCGCCGGTTGGCCTCTTCGCGTCTGCCGTGGAAGAGCCCGCAGTCAAGCAGGATTCTCGTGCGTCCGACCTCCAGCAGGTGCTGCGAGCCGGTGACGTTCCTGACGGCGCCGAAGAATCGAAGACGCATTCGTTGCTCCTTGGAGGTCACAGAAAGACCTGGCGCAGCGTAGCCACAGCCAAATCAACGGCAAAGCGCGCCAAGAGCGCAAAGCGAAAGGGACTCGGCCCTCCAATGGACCCTCACGCTTTGCGCGCTTTGCGTTCTCTGCGGTGAAACAGTCTTGTCAAAAAAACAGAGCTTTGCCGGATTGTACAACGGAAGACAGGCAGTACCGCCGCCGTATCTTGTCTGATTCTAGCCCAAGCTGCGGAGAAAATCAAGGAATTTTCTGCAAAGACACGTTCACCGCGCACGAGTTTGGTTGACACATACGCGTGCCTTGTGGTATCTTCAACCGTGTCGAGCGCCTGGCCGTGCGGGGCGCAACGCGTTTGTGGTCATGTGTTTTGAGCGCCGCGGACCGTGGCGCGAAGTTTACAACTGTCGAAGGAGAACCACACCATGCCGAATCCACGAATCGCCATTGTCGCCGCAAAGAGGACGGCCATCGGCAAGTTCCTTGGCGCCTTCAAGGACACGACGGCCGCCGACCTCGGGGTCGGGGTCGTGAGCGAGGTGCTGAAACAGACCGGCGTCGCGGAGCTCGCGGACGAGCTCATCTTCGGCAACGCGCGCCAGGCGGGCAGCGGACCGAACATCGCGCGCCAGATCTCCGTCCGGGCCGGGCTGCCCGAGAGCGTCCCCGCCTACACCATCAACAAGGCGTGCGGGTCCGGGCTCAAAACCATCGTGCTCGGTTTCCAGGCGATCACGCTCGGCGACGCCGAGGTCGTGGTCTGCGGCGGGACCGAGAACATGACGCGCATGCCGTTCATGCTCGACCGCGCGCGGCTCGGCTACCGGCTCGGGAACGACGTCCTGCACGACGGGATGTACAAGGACGGGTTCCAGTGCCCGCTTGCGAACATGCTCATGGGCGCGACCGCGGAGAACCTGGCCGAGAAGTACAGTATCCCGCGCGAGGAGCAGGACAAGTATGCGGTCATGAGCCAGAACCGGTGCGAGAAGGCCGCGAAGGCCGGGCTGTGGACGCAGGAGATCGTACCCGTTGGCGGGACGGATGAGAAGGGCAAGCCGATCACGCTGACGGTCGACGAGCATCCGCGCGCGGGCGCGACGATGGAAGGGATGGCGAAGCTCCCGCCGGTCTTCAAGAAAACGGGCACGGTCCACGCCGGAAACTCGTCCGGCATCACCGACGGCGCCGCAGCCCTCGTGCTGATGTCTGAGAAGGCCGCCGCAAAAGCTGGCCTGAAGCCGATAGCATTTGTCGAGGCGTACTCGTCCGTCGGCGTCGACCCGCGCTTCATGGGGATCGGGCCGGTGCCCGCGATCGCGAAGCTCGAAAAGAAAACAGGCCGCAAGCTGGACGCGTACGATGTCGTGGAGCTGAACGAGGCGTTCGCCGCGCAGGTGCTCGCGTGCGACCGCGAACTGCATTTCAACTGGGACCGCACCAACGTCAACGGCGGTTCGATCGCGCTCGGCCATCCGATCGGCTGCACCGGCGCGCGGTTCGTCGTCACGCTCCTGCACGAGATGTTGAGACGCGACGCGAAGACCGGGCTCGTTACGCTCTGCATGAGCGGCGGACTGGGGATGGCGGTGAGCTTTGTGCGGTAGGCAGGGGACGGGGCACGGGACACGGGACACGGGACACGGGGCATGGGATCAGTGCCGCGACCGTGAGGGAGCGGTAGGGCAGAGAAACGGCCAGGCGGGACGATGGGGGAGGGCGAGGCTTGGGAAGGCGCGGCGGCCGTCAAGCCGGCCGTGCCGAACCGAAGTCCACTTGACAATGACGGGCGAGCGTGGTATGCTTGCCGGACAGTTGCGGATACGAAGAGCAAGGAGGATTGTCATGCCGTTGGCGACGAGCAGTCTTCAAGAGCGCGCGCCATCCCTTAGGGCGGAAAAGTCTCCACCTACGCCTCAGACAGCGCCAAAGGCGCCGAGACTGCTTGACCGCATGCGCGAGGCCTTGCGCTCTCGACATTACATTCGGCCGATGGCGCTCGACCGGAAGTATCCGAACGCCCCAAAGGAATGGCGCTGGCAGTGGGTATTCCCGCAGGAGAACCGCTGGAAGAATCCCGGGACCGGCGAAGAGGGGCGTCATCATGTCCATGAGTCAATCATCCAGAAAGCGGTCGCCGGCGCGGTGAGAAAAGCCGCCTTGTGCAAGCGGGCCACCTGTCATACATTCCGGCATTCTTTCGCGACGCATCTTTTGGAAGGCGGCTACGATATCCGAACCGTCCAGGAACTTCTTGGCCACAAAGATGTGAAGACAACGATGATTTACACCCACGTCCTCAACCGGGGAGGGAATGGCGTCAAGAGCCCTGTGGACGACCTCTAGGGGGCGGCGCCTTGGCGTGTTATGTGGAAACCATATATCACGCCGGCCGAGGTGTTGCGCGCGCCACTACGACTTGCATTCAGAAGACTTACGCCAATTCGATCACGGGGTGTTAGGCCGCAACTTCGCGGCCCACAGGTGTTATGTAGAAACGATATATCTATTGTTGGGAGCGCATGGAGATGAAAACACTCCTCGCAATGGCTACCGTGCTTGGAACCTTTGGAGCCTGCATGTCGTGCGAGAATCGTA
>JAVHLO010000212.1 GCA_031082105.1 Planctomycetota bacterium | reverse complement strand
GGAGAGGGTTGGGGTGAGGGATTCAGGACGACCCCAGGCTAGAGAATTCTCTCCCGCCGCGCTATCCAGTCTTCGCTTCAGGTCCCGGTTCCGCTGTCGCGTGTGCGCCGTTCGCGGGGCAGGCCGGTGGACCGGATTCTGCAGGCGGCTTCTCGTCCGATGTCTCACCCGAGAAAAACTTCCGCCCCTTACAGTGCGCGCAGATCGTCTCGCCCGTCACAATCCCTTGGGCATGCTCGACTGCCTGGAGCCGTTTGTCGACGTTCTCAAGCATCTCCAGAAGCCCCGCCGCTACGACCGATATCGGGTCTTGGATTTGTCCGTGTTCGAGGTCAACGGCGGTCTCCACGTGGTGTTCCACCACCCGCGCGGGCACCCCTACGACCGTCGCACCGGCCGGAACGGATTTGACCACAACCGAGCAGCAGCCTATCCGCGCGCCGGCGCCAATCGTTATCGGCCCGAGCACACAGGCGTTGGAGCCCACCGTTACGCACCGGCCGAGAGTCGGATGGCGCTTCTTCTTGTCCGTGCTCGTCCCGCCCAGCACCACCCCCTTGTAGATGAGGCAGTCGTCACCGATCTCGGCGGTCTCGCCCACCACGATGCCCATGCCGTGATCGATGAATACGCGACGGCCGAACTTCGCGCCGGGATGGATCTCCACTCCGGTCAGGAAGCGGTTCACGTGCGAAACCAGGCGGGCGACAAAGTACATCCCGCGATTGTAGAACCAATGGGCAACTCTGTGCACCCACAGCGCGTGCATGCCCGGATAGCATAGAAACACCTCGAGCGTGCTCTTCGGCGCAGGATCGCACCGGAATACCGCCTTGATGTCTTCCCGGATTCTGTCGAACATTGGGGTCCACCAAACTGCACATGCCGATCAATTGCCACAAAAAGGCTCAAAAGACGCAAAAAGTCAATATGTTCATTCTCTGTTTGCGCATTCTGTGCCTTTTTTGCGGCGGCAATTGCGTTTTTGTCTTGGTTGCGACTAGTAGTATACATCGACGGGCCGCGGGTTTCAAGCGAATCACGGCGTAGCGGTGCTTGACATCCGGTTGGATGCCTGCTAGAATAGTGGAATGCGACAGGGTACGAATCCAGCGCTGGTTGCCGTCATGACGGTGCTCGGCATCGTCGTCGGGTCCGCAGGCACATGCCTGATACTCCACTCCTACTGGAAGCGGGCGGCGGAGGACATGGCCCCGCCTGCGCTGCAGTTCGAGAGAGTGCCGGCTCCGGACATGTCGGACGACCGGATGCCGCTCATAGACCCCGTGCCCGACCTGGCGACCGAGCCGGCGCGCGAAGCCTTCACGCCCGCCGGGACGCTCGAAGAGAACTTGGTGGCCGCGCGCCGGTTCCTGGAGGCCGGGGACTGGTCCCTGGCCGTTAGCGCAGTCACGGCGATTGCGGATTTCGGCGAGATTGCATTCGAGCCGCTCAAGCAGCTTCTCGCGGAAACCGACAACGCAACCGTCACAAAGGCGATCGTTGCCACGATTGCAGCGGTGGAGTCCTATGCAACAGTGGAGACGCTCCTTTCCATCGTCGAGGACGAGATGCTCGCTCACGCGCACGCCGTGGCGCTGTTTGTGCTCGAAAGATCGAGTGACGACCGCGTCATACCGGCCCTGATCCGGTTCACGCGCACGGCCTCGGAGCTTGGCGCGGTCGGGCCGCACCTTGTCCGGACGCTGGCACACCTTGGCGGACCGGATGTCGCCGAGTTCTTTGCTGAAATACTGAGGAAGACCGAGCTCGAACCCGCGGCCGAGTTCGTGGTTCGGAACCTCGGCGAGCTGGCCGAGACCGAGAAGATAGTCCCGCAGCTCTTCGACATCCTGAGCACGACGGATTTCACAGGCCGGGACCTGACGGCAACTGCCGTCGCGCGCGGCACTGCGTCGATCCGTGACACCCGTGTGCCGGCCGGGCTTGCCCAGATCGCGGGCCAGGAGGGCGTGCCCGAGGAGAACAGGATAGCGGCCGCCGAGGCGGCCGTGCTGACCGGCGACAGCTCCGCCATCCAGGCCGTCATGCGGCTCGCGAGGTTTTCCACCGAGCCGGCCGTGCGGTGCGGTTCGATCGGCGCGCTGCGCGCCATCGGCGCGGACGAGCAGAAGACGGCCGACCTGCGGGTGGTTGTCGAGCAGGTGCTGCTCGACCTCCTTCGCGACCCCGACGAGTGGGTGCGGGCCAATGCGTGCTTCTCGCTCGCCGGAATAGGCGGCGTATCCTCGGTGGCGCTGCTCGAACAACGGGCCGCGCTCGATGGCTCCGCGATCGTCCAGAGGGAGGCGAAGCGGGCCCTCAACGCCATTCGGAAACGGGAGAGACAGCAGAAACTCCGGAAGCCCGACTAGCGCCGCTTCAAGTTTGATTTCGGGGGTACAGCTTCTCCCTGCTCCTGCTCTTGCTCCCGTTGAGTGGCGCGGGCGAGAGCAAAAGCAGGAGCACGAGCACGATTGAAATCAAACCTGACGCGGTTCTGGCCGTATTTCTGCACTACAATCCGGCACAACTTTGTTTTTTTTGCAAGGTTTTTCGCCCTTTTGTTCTTTCGTTTTTCAGTTTTTTGGTTGCGGCGCTGCTGCGCTGCGTGTTTCTGTGGCTTCGGACAGTGTACTTGGGGTTGAAGGTAGGCCGTGCTACACAAGTTGTCAATGCTGCACGTCGCAAAGGGGGAGCAGGTCTACAAGCTCGGCGTGAGCCCGTGGCTCGAAGACCCGATCTCGCGCAGGCATGTCATGTACACGCTCGTCAGCAAGGTCCGGCGCGACAAACGGATCGAGGCGCTCCATTATACCCAGCGGGAAAACGGGAGCCGCTACATCGTCGCCCATCTCGTCTTTGAGGAGCGGAAATTCCGCGAAGTAGTGGCCTCGATAGAGATCACGATCCGCAAGTTCTTCCCGGATGCCAGGTTCACCGTGAAGGACTGGCGGCACATGACCCGCGAGGAGGTCGAGGCAGGTTTTGTTTTCGAAGACCAGCGGTGAGGCCGTTGGTCTGTGTCAACAGGGACTGGACGAGACTTGTACGGGCAAAACCCTCCGGCGTCCTCGGCGTACCTGGTGGCCTTGCGGTCTTTTTGATGCGTGGCGTGGTTCCGGCCAGGCTTGCAGGGCGGGGCGCATGTCCACCGCGGTGGATTGGCCGGCGTCAGAATACACCGGGTCTCATGAAAAGGTCGGATTAGGAATCAGCACATGACTGGAGAGAGCGAAAAGAAACGGCCGCGGATAGCCATAGTCGGGGCGGGCCCGATCGGCAGCATACTGGCAGCCTACATTGCCGGGGCGGCGGATGAGTTGGCCGTGGTCGAGATCATCCCGGAGTTGGCTGCCGCGCTGCGCGAAAAGGGAATGACGGTATCGGGTTGCGCCAGTGCCGCCACCGGTCCGGTCCGCGTCGTGTCGTCGGTCGCCGAGCTCCGGCCCCTGTGTCCTGAAATCGTCTTCGTCGCGGTGAAGGCGTGCAGCCTCGGGAGCGTTGCCCCCGCGCTGAAGGATGCGTTGCCCGGCGATTCGATCGTGGTGAGTTTTCAGAACGGGCTCGACACCGAGGTCGAGCTGGGCGAACGGTTGGGCAAGGACAGGATGGTCAGGATGATAGTGAACTATGCCGGTAACATCGTCGAGCCTGGCCACGTGAAGATGAGTTTTTTCAACAAGCCGAACTACGTTGGCGCGATCGAGCGGGGCGATTCGGCAGCCGCGGCCAGGATCGCCGATCTGATGAACCAGGTGGGGCTGGAGACGAAAATCGTGAACGACATACGCAAGTATGTCTGGGAGAAGACGATATTGAACTCGGCCTTGAGCCCGCTTTGCGCCCTCTCGAGAATGACGATGAAGGCCTCGATGGATTTCCCGGATGTCTTTGAGATCGTCGTAGGCGTGCTCAAGGAGGGGATTGCGGTCGCGCGCGCCGACGGATACGAGTTCGGCAAGGACTTTCTGGATTTCTGCATCGCGTACCTGCGCAAGGCGGGGCATCACAAGCCATCGATGCTCTGCGATGTGGAGGCGTGCCGCCCGACGGAGATCGACTACCTGAGCGGCCGGATAGCCCACTACGCGCAGAAGTACTCCCTCCCCGCGCCCATCAATACGACAATCGCCGCGCTGGTGCGCGGACTGGAGAAGACGCTCTTGGGGCGGTAGCGGTTATCATTTGCCATTGATCATTGGCCGTTTGTCATTTTCCATTGGCGAGCGGTTTTCGACCTGGACGGACAACTGTTGTCAATGTCAAATGGCCAATGATCAATGACAAATGAGTCCTCTGTCCGGCTTGGTCGCTGTACAGGTCAAATCGTTGATGGAAGACGGAATGAAGAAGGGCACCGACAACAATGCGATCAACCGCCGCGCGTTCCTTCGCAGGGCCGTTGATGTGGCTGCGTGCACCGGGTTCGCGCTTGGGGCGGGACTCGGCCCGGTCCGGGAGTTTCTGTCGGGGTCCGGCGCCCGCGGCGGGTGCGCCTTCGGGGACGAGAAGAAGAACGCGGACGGCAAGGAGGCCGGCTACTACGACAAGCGCGACGACGGTGAAGTGAAGTGCAATCTCTGTTTCAGGGAGTGCCTTCTCCCTTTGGACACTCTGGGCACGTGCAGGGTAAGGATCAACCGCGGCGGCGTGCTCTATTCGCTTGTGCACGGACGCGCGGGTGCGCAACAGATCGACCCGATAGAGAAAGAACCGGTCTTCCACATGCTGCCAGGCAGCACGATCTTCTGCACCGGGACGGCAGGCTGCAATTTCAGATGCAAGTTCTGCCACAACTGGGAGATGTCCCAGCGAAAGGCGCAGGAAGTGTCGTCGACGGATCGCGCACCCGCTGACGTGGTTGCGAACGCGCTGAAGAACAAGTGCAGGTCTGTGTCCTTCACCTACAACGAGCCGGTCGTGTTCATCGAGTACATGTGCGAGATCGCATCGGCGGCGCGCGAAAAGGGGCTCGGCGTGGTTGTTCACTCGAACGGCGCAATCAGCAGCGAACCGCTCGGCGATGTCATCTCGCTCGCCAGCGCGTTCACGATCGATTTGAAAGCTTTTACCGAGAAGTTCTATAAGGACGTCTGTGCCGCAAGGCTCAGATCGGTGCTGGAGTCGCTGGAACAGATCAGAAAGTCGGAGGTCCACCTTGAGATCGTGAACCTCGTCATTCCTACGCTGAACGACAACATTGCTGATGTCAAGAAGATGTGCGCATGGATTGTCGGGACCCTGGGGAAGGATGTTCCTCTCCATTTCAACCGATTCGGACCCGCCTATAAGTTGAAGAACCTTCCCATGACCCCGGTCAAGACGCTCGATGCGTGCCACGATGCGGCCAGGGGCGCAGGTCTCGAGTTCGTCTACGTCGGCAACTGCCCCGGCCATAAGGCGAACAGCACGCATTGCCCCAAGTGCGGGGCGAAAGCGATCGAGCGCAACCACTTCGAGGTGAAGTCCGTCAAGATCAAGGACGGGAAATGCGAATCCTGCGGGCACGCTATCCCGGGGGTCTGGAGATTATGAGGGGATCAGGGGATCAGGTCGTCAGGGAATCAGATGAGCGGAGGCCCGCGCCTGGGTCTGGGCATGGCTTGTGGATGCCGGCGTTGCCTGTGTTTGTAGTAGCGACTGAAGTCGCTACTACGGACTGTCAGATCCGCGGATCAAAGGAACCGTCCACAAACCACGCCTACGCTCCCGATTCCTGCAAAGCTTGACAGGCAAGACGCCGGGATGTAGAATCTGCCCGAATGTCCAAGGCGGCGTAGCCAAGTGGTAAGGCGGAGGTCTGCAAAACCTCTATTCACCGGTTCAAATCCGGTCGCCGCCTCTTTACCCTCTCCCTCTGGGAGAGGGCGGGGGTGAGGGTCCTACGAACTCCCACGACCATCGCCTCTTGCCCTGACCCTCTCCCGGCGGGACAGGGTACCGATATGATTCATCGGTCCGGGCGGGCCACACCTGCTACAAGCGCCTTGCGATGCGGGCTGCCCCGCACTGCTCACGATTGTGGTTCGAGAGCAGAGTTTCTCTTGTGTCATTGCAGGCCGCAGCGAGGCAATCCCCTTCGCCGCCACATGGACAAGGAGATTGCTTCGCTGCGGCAGACTGTCATTCCCGCGAAAGCGGGAATCCAGTGGACCGCCGACGCAACCGAGACTGTCAGAATCCAGTCTTGTCCTCCTGCTGTTTCACCGTTTGCTGGATTCCCGCTTTCGCGGGAATGACATG
>JAVHLO010000211.1:2183-6256 GCA_031082105.1 Planctomycetota bacterium | reverse complement strand
AGTAGTCCTCCTCGCCCCTGGGCGAACCCAGCATGTCGGCGAGGTAGAACCGAATCCTCCACAGCGCCTGGCCGCCGTCCGGCGGTTCGAAGGCGACCAATTCGTACCGGTTCTCGTACTCGGTCCGCGCGGGGTGACGGAGCGTCAGCCATGCGGATCCGCCGTCGGGGTCCATTTCAACATTGGCCACGACCCAGGTGAGAAGCTGGTATCGTATCAACTTGCCGGCCTTGGACTTTGACAGCAGTCCCCAGAACTCGTAGCCCGAGTAGCGTTCCTGAGTATCGGTGGAGAACAGCTCGTACGCCCCGTCGGTATCATCTGCCAGGAGCTTCTCACGGAAAGTCTCGAAGGCCTTTTCCGGTGTTGGACCGCCAACCGGGGACCGCTTGCGGCAGCAACAGCCGACCGACAAGACCAGTAGAAGAACGGCGGTACACGACAAACGAAACATGGGTTAAGATTATAGTCACCGGGGCGTCTCATGTCAAGGATTCATGCAAAAAGGTTGACTTGCCCGTGAATTTTGGTATAATCCGGGATTCTTCGCAGTCTGTGTCGGCTCTTCTTGTCACTTTTTGCGGTGGGTCATGGCTGGGCTCAAGACGGTACTATTCGGGAAGCTGGCGGTCAGCACGCGATTCATTACGCAGGAGCAACTTGATGAGTGCGTGCGCGTCCAGCAGGAATACGAGCAGCGCGGGGAGAAGCCGCCGAAACTGGGCGAGGTCCTCGAACAGAAGGGATATCTCACCCGCAGGCAGATTCAGTCGATACTCGAATCCGCCCAGCAGGTGGGACGCAAGCTGTTCGGCGCCATTTGTCTGGATTTCAATTTCGTCAGCCAGGAGCAGTTGGACGAATGCCTCGCCTTGCAGAAGACACTGCAGGCCGGGCAGGTCCCTTCCGGCCTTGAAGGACACAAGCTCGTCGCTTTCGGCGAGCTTCAGAAATCCGCGCAGCTCAACAAGACCACCCCGAAGATCGGGGAGGTGCTGGAAACGTTGGGGTACTTGAAACCACACCAGGTCGATGTCGTGCTGCAGGAACAGAGCAAGCGCATCGTTGACTGCCTGAGCTGCGGGGCGAGCCTGAACATCGGCCATTTTTCCCCGGGCCAGAAGGTCCGGTGCGGCCAGTGCGACAAGATCCTGCTCGTCGTCAAGGGCGATTCCGGCGAGCCCGAGCTGGCCGAGATTGAGGAAGAGGAAGAGGCTGTGCCGCTCGACCCGGAGACGGCTACGAGACAGCTTGAGGCGGAGCTGGCCACGCGAAAGCCGAAGGCGAAAGCGGCGGCCCCTTCAGCCTCCCCCAAGAAGGACTCGGGCACAGTGAAATCGGCCGGCCCGACCATGCTCGGCGATTTCCAGATACTGACGAAACTTGGCCAGGACAGCACAGGCGTGATCTACAAGGCAAAGCAGGTTTCCCGCGACCGACTCGTCGCCCTGAAGGTGATGAACGCAAGCTCCATGGAAGACAAAGTGTTCGCCCAGCGTTTCTTCGACGGCGCAAAGAAGGCCTCCACCATCAACCATGGCTGCATCAAGCGAATCTATGCGGCCGGGAAGGCAGACAATAAGACGTTCGTCGCCATGGAATTCGTCGAGGGCGAGAGCGTTCACAATATCCTTCAGAAGCAGGGGCGTATCCACTACGAGACGGCGATCAAGATCATCACCAAGGTCGTGGAGGCCCTCGACCACGCGAACCAGAACGGCATGATCCACACCGACATCAGGCCGAGCAACATCCTTGTCCTCAAGAACGGCGACGTGCGGCTCGCCAACCTGGGGCTTGCGACGAAAACCACCGAGAATATCCTCGCCATCGCGCGCTCCGGCCGGATGGCGCCCTTCTACCTCGCCCCGGAACAGGTGACCGAGGACAGGCAGCTCGACTGCCGCTCGGATATCTATTCGGTCGGCGCGACCCTCTACCACATGGTGAGCGGGCGCCCGCCGTTCCAGGGCCAGTCTCCATTCGAAGTGCTCATCCGGTTGACCGAGGAGACCATCCCGCCGCTCAAAATCTACGACCCAGCCATCCCCGATTCGGTGAGCGGCATTGTGGAGAAGATGCTCCAGGTCGAGCCGGAGGATCGCTACCAGAACTACGCGGAACTGCTTGACGCCCTGCGCAACTACAACAAACTGGTCTTTCAGCCCGTCGCGACCGCGCCGGAACCCGTGTCGGCGCAGGCCGAAGAGCGGGAGGCGGCGCAGAAAACGCTCCAGTCGAAGGCGCCCGGCGGACAGATGAAACAGGTTCTCAGCGGGCTGGGCGCGCTCGCCATCGTGATCGTCCTGGTCATCGTCGTGAAAATGATCTACGATGACTACAACGCCCGCACCGCGCTCGACAACGCGAAGAAACGTGAAAAGGACTCGCCCGCCGAACACGACGCCATCGATCGCTCGTACCGGAAGGTGATGGAAGACTGGCCCGGCAGCAAACACGCCAAGGAGGCCGAGACGCTCCTGAGACAGTTCCACAGGCGCCGCTACGAGACGTTCATCGACAAACTCATCGATGTGAAATCGATCGCGCAATCGCATCTGACTCAGGACAATCTCCTCCTGGCGCAGGACTACCTCGCCCGATTCGAACCCGAGGAGGCGATGGTCGAGCAGCTTGCGAAGGAGGACAACGAGGACCTTAGCGACCTCGTGGCGGCTGCAAAGGCGAAACTCGCTGAGATCGAGAAGATGAAGGCCGACCTGCCCGCCATAATAGAGACTCAGATCAAGGAGACCATCGCAAGAGCGCTCGCCACCGCAGACAAGAACGACTTTGCGACCGCAAAGGAAATCGTGAACGCAGGCGCGCTGAAGTTCAAGCGCGCCGACTTCCAGCCCAGGTTCACCGAGGCGCTGGCCGCCATCGAGAAGCGGAGGACTGACTTTGAGACGAGCCAGGCCACCAATGTCGAGGAGGCCCGAATCAAAGCGTCGGAGGCCGCGCTGCGCGAGGCCCGCGAGAAGATCGACGTCGCCATGCGCGCCCATGCGTTCGAGATGGCCCTGAAACGATGTAACGAAGCCCTGGAGAAGCTGCTTCCACAGCATGCCGCCGAGCTGCGCAAAAGACAGGCCGAGATCGAGCCGCTGTGTCGCGTCAAGGAACGCATCACCCAGAAGCTCGCAAGCTGGAAGGACAAGATGTGGACCCCCGCGACGCCCGACCCGCGGCCGACGCACGAACTCGAGCCGGGCGCGACGTATCGGGTCGTCGAGTGCGACCCCGACAGAGTCGTCTTCGAGCCCGCCGGCGGCGGAACCCGAAAGGCCGTGCCGTGGGTCGACCTGCCGCCGTCTTTCATCATCAAGCTCGCCACTGTCGCCTCGGAGGACGGACGCGCCCGCGACCACTTCGACCTCGGCGTCTTCCTACTCAATCTCAAGCAGTTCGCGCAGGCCGAACAACAGCTCCAGCGCGCGCAGGAACTCGGAGAGGATGTCTCCAAGTTCATCGAGATCGTCAACCAGTACTACACGGAACAGGGCAAGCAGACAATCGCCGCCGCGGAAGCGTCCTTCAATTCCGGCGGCTACGGCGACGCGCTCAAGAACCTCATGGTGCTCAAGAGCGAACATTCCCACCGCGACTTCGTAAAGGCGCGTTCGGACGACATCGACAAGATGATCGAGTCCATCTTCCGAAAGCGCTCGGGCAAGTCAGCCTCCTCCGACAAGGCCAGGTTCTATTCCTTCGCAAGCGCGGATCAGCTCGGCGATTGGACCGTATCGGACGGCACATGGCAGATCGTCTCCGGCACGCTCGAGGGCACCGGCAAGAACGCCACGCTCGAGTGCAAGAAGAACAACCTGATCGAGATCTCCGGGATGATCAGGTTCCCGCTGAAGAAGATGGCTTGCCACCTGACCGCAGCCGGCCTGGAAATGCGCGTCATCCCCGAACGAGAGATCATTATGTGCATCGATACCCAGGGCGGCAAGTCAAAGAGCGAGAAGTTCGTAGCAGACCCGGCAATGTGGTACGCGTTCCGCATCGTGAAGGACGGCTCGAACGTCACATTCATCGTGGACGAAACGACGGTCGCAACATTCGAA
>JAVHLO010000211.1:0-2173 GCA_031082105.1 Planctomycetota bacterium | reverse complement strand
GGGCCGATGCGCTGCCGGGATTCGCGATCGACATGAAAGGATCGACGGAAAAAGGCAGACCCGTCGACGCCCAGGTGTTTGTTGACAACGTCCTGGTCGTGAGTCGCTAGCCGGGACGGAATGTAGAGCGCGTTCGCTGCCATGCATCGAGGGAAATTCAGAGATTCGTGCCTTTATGTGATCAGGCGTTGCGCTCGGTTCCTTTGCCTGCTGGCGTTCCGTCTGAGGTCGCGCGGGCCCGGCAACGTGCCCCGCACGGGCGGGGTGTTGCTCGCCGTGAACCATCAAAGCTACCTCGACCCGTTGCTCGTTGCGGCCTGTGTGGACCGCGCGGTCTACTTCATGGCGCGCAAGTCGCTGTTCAAGAACTTCATGTTCGGAGCGCTCATCCGCTTCCTGGGCGCCTTCCCGGTCGAACGTGACCAGGCGGATACCCGGAGTGTGCGGCTCGCAATCGACCTCCTGCGAGGAGGAAACGTCGTTCTGGTCTTTCCCGAAGGGACCAGGACTCGCGACGGCCGGATCGGCGCGATGAAGAAGGGGATCGGGATGCTGGCGAGGAAATCGGGCGCCGCCATTGTGCCCACGCTGCTCGACGGCGCGTTCGAAGCGTGGCCGAGGACCGCCGCGCTGCCCGCGCCCGTGCCGATAAGTGTCGGCTTCGGAAAACCGATCGCGCTGTGCGCGTTCGCCACCGACGAAGATCTCGCGCAGGGCGTTCAAGAGGCGCTCGTTGGAATGCAGGAAAACCTGTCGCGCACCCGCGATCCAGTAGTACCGCGGCCGTGCGGCAGCGAATGACCATTCGGTCCGTGGACCCTTGGTATTCTGAATTTGCCCGGCTCTTTGAACTTGTTTCACTCTTGGTTATGAGTTTCCTGGAATCTGTTTGACTGTCCGGACCCCCGTCGGCCTCGCGCGCGCAAGGGCCGCGCAGACCACGCAGCGCGAACCGCCGGTCTGTCCTGTTTTTTGTCCAACACCCTATCTCTGCGCACTGGAGCTTGGTCAAGATGAGAGACAATAGAGCGCTTAAGACACTCGGTTTGAAGGACGAGGAAATCGAACTGGAAGTCGCGGCCGCGGCGGAAGGCATCGCGGAAGCGGAGCTTGCAAAGGCCTATGAGGACTCCATCAAGAACTTCCAGGTCGATACGATCATCAAGGGCAAGATCGTCGGCGTCGTCGGCGAGCGCGTGCTCGTCGACGTCGGCTACAAGTCGGAAGGCGAAGTGCTTCTGAACGAGTTCCCCAGGCCGGGCGAGGTGAAACCCGGCGATCCGATCGAGGTCTTCCTCGAATCGGTCGAAGGCGAGACGGGGCTCATAGCCCTTTCGAAGGCCAAGGCCGATAGAATCCGGGGATGGGAACGCATAATCCTCACGAACAAGGAAGGCGATACGGTCCGCGGCCGGGTCATCAGGAAGATCAAGGGCGGACTCCTGGTCGACGTCGGCGTGCCGGTCTTCCTGCCCGCGTCACAAGTCGACATCCGCCGCGTGGACGATATCGGCGAGTACCTCGGACGCGAGATCGAGTGCAAGATCATCAAGATCGACGAAAGGCGCATGAACATCATCGTCTCGCGACGAAGACTTCTCGAAGAGCAGCGCGAGGAATTGAAGAAGAAACTCCTTGCCGAGATAAAGCAGGGCGAGGTGCGCCGCGGGCTGGTGAAGAATATCGCCGATTTCGGAGTCTTCATAGACCTGGGCGGGATCGACGGCTTGCTCCATATCACGGACATGTGCTGGGGCAGGATCAGCCATCCTTCCGAAATGGTCGCCCTCGACCAGCCGCTCGACGTAAAAATATTGAAGGTCGACCTCGAACGCGAACGCATCGCGCTCGGTCTCAAGCAGCTCACCCCAAGCCCGTGGGAGCAGGTCCCGCTGAAGTACCCGCCCGGCACGAAGGTCAGGGGACGCGTCGTCAATATGCTGCCGTACGGGGCGTTCGTCGAACTCGAGACCGGCGTCGAAGGACTCGTGCACGTCTCCGAGATGTCCTGGACGAAGCGTATCAATAACCCTTCGGAAGTCGTCGCGATCGGCGACACGGTCGACGTCGTCGTTCTCAGCGTGAACACGGAAAAGCAGGAGATCTCGCTCGGCATGAAGCAGGTCGAGGCGAACCCCTGGACTCTGCTCGAGAAGAAATACCCGGCCGGCAC
>JAVHLO010000210.1 GCA_031082105.1 Planctomycetota bacterium | reverse complement strand
TCGAAGGTCCTTGACCCGCGGCTGCGCAAGCACATCCTTGCCGTGGAGGCGGTGATGCGCGGCCTGGCGTCGCACTTCGGTGAGGACGTCGAGTTGTGGGGGCTCGCGGGGCTTCTCCACGACCTGGACTACGAGGAGACGAAGACCGAGCCGGCGCGTCATGCGCTGGTGACGGTTTCGTGGCTCAAGGACAAGGGTGTGTCCGAGCCGACGCTCAATGCGATCCTCGCGCACGCGGACAAGAAACCGGCGACGTCGCGGCTGGAGCACGCGCTCTACTGCGCCGACCCGATCACCGGCCTGATCGTCGCGGCCGCGCTCATCCGTCCCGAGAAGAAGCTCGCGGCGGTCGAAGTGAAATCCGTCCTGAAGCGGATGAAGGAGAAGCGCTTCGCGGCCGGTGCGGACCGCGAGCGGATTGAGGCCTGTTCGCGATTCGGGCTCGAACTGCCGCAGTTCCTCGAGATCGCGCTCAAGTCGATGCAGGGAATCGCGGGCCAACTGGAGTTGTAGCCGGCAGGCGTTGTTTCGGCATCTCCATCAGCGAAGGGTCGGGCGCGTTGTAGAGGAGATTCCGTCCACCGCAGCGGATCCGCCTGCGGCGGAAACCGAGTTCGGAATGACAGGCGGTTGTTGCTTTTCCCCGGTTCGCGAATAGTGCCGTCATGACCTTTCTCGCCGCAACATCGTTCGCGCTTGCAGGACTGATCCCGCTGATCGTCCTGATGTACATCCTCAAGCTCAAGCGCCGGCCCGCGGTCGTCCCCAGCACGTACCTCTGGCGCAAGACGATAGAGGACATGCGCGTCAACGCCCCCTTCCAGCGGTTGCGCAAGAGCCTTCTCCTGCTGCTGCAGATACTGACGGTCGCGCTGCTGGTCTTCGCGCTTGCCCGGCCGATATTGCCTCTGAAGGCGACGCAGGGCCGCGCCTTGATACTGCTCGTCGATGTATCCGCCAGCATGCAGGCGACCGATGTCGACCCGACGCGGTTCGAGCTCGCGCGCGCCGTCGCGCTCGAGATCGTCGACGAGATGGCGCCCGGCGACCAGATGATGGTCATCTCGTTCGGCGCCCGCGCGCGAATCGCCTGCCCGATGACCTCGGACCGCTCGGCGCTGCGCGGGGCCCTTTCGCTTCTCCAATGCGAAGACACGCCGACAAACGCGCGGGAGGCGATGATGATCGCGCTCTCCGTCGCAAAGGCACAGAAGGCCCCGCCCGACATCGTATTCCTCAGCGACGGCAACATCCCGGACATCGCCGACATGGACATCAGGGACGAGCTCAGTATCTCGTACATGATCGTCGGCTTGGGCATGCGCAACGCGGGGATCACGACGCTCGACGCGCGCCGCCGGCAGGATGCCGCGCGCGATTTCGATATCTTCGCGGCGGTGAAGAACTTCGACGCCTTGCCGATGGATGTGCCCGTGGAGCTTTTCGTGAACGACAAGCTCGCAGACGCGCGCGTCGTCTCGATCCAGCCCGGGGCGCAGGAATCCCTCGTATTCCGGAAGCCCGGCCTGCAGGAGGGGATCGTCGAGGTGCGGCTTGGTCTGACCGACGACCTCGCAACGGACAACCATGCGTGGTCGGTCCTGCGCAAGGAGGAGCCGCTGAAGCTGCTCGTCGTCGGAGACGACAGCGAATTCCTGCAGAAGGCGCTCAACCTGCACGAACACGTCAAGGTATTCACGATGAACGCGGCGGACTTCCTCGCGGGCGAACAGGCCGGCTCGCTCAATCTCGACGACTACGACGTCGTGGTGATGGACAACGTCTCGCCGGTCCTGCCCGTCGCCGGAACATTCATGTTTTTCAACGCGGTCCCGCCCGGACTCGGGTTCTCGCTTGGAGAGGAGATCAAGAAACCATACATACTCGACTGGGACAGGACTCACCCGGTTCTGAGATACGTTGACTTTTCCAATGTCACCGTGGCGCAATCGCGCAAGCTCACGGTCCCGGAGGGGGCGAAGGTCATCTGCGAGTCGCGGCATGGTCCGCTGATCGCGGTCTACGACCAGGAGCCGGCGCACTGTGTGGTGACCGCGTTCGACACGTACTCGAGCGATTGGCCGCTGCGTCTCTCGTTTCCGCTTTTTCTGGCCAACAGCCTGGGATGGCTCTCATGGCGTGCCGGCGAAGGCGAGGGGGCGCAGTTGAGGGCCGGGGACGTCATCCGCTTGCCGCGCTCCGCGCCGGACACGAAGGCAACGATCAAGTGCCCGGACGGGGCTGAGCGCGAGGTGGAGGTGTCCGCAGAGCGGGCGGCATTTTTCGGAGCGACCGAACGGACCGGTCTCTATTTCCTCACCCGCACCGCCGGGGACGGCAGCGCCGTCGCGACACAATCGTACGCCGCGAACCTCACGAACGCGGCGGAGTCGGCGATCCAGCCCGCGGAGAACCTCCGGGTCGGCTACGACACGATCGGCGGGAAACGCACCGTCGCGCTGACGGACAAGGAACTCTGGCGCTACATCGCTCTCGGCGCCTTCCTCCTCCTCCTCCTCGAGTGGTACGTCTACAACAGGCGTGTGATCATGTAGGATTCCGCGGCCCCGCGGACATTGTTCGGCAACCGAACGGATGAGATCCGCGATTGCGGGCCGGAGTCGGTGGGCGCAAACGGTGGCGAACCGGATTGGTCTTGCCGCGTGGATGGCGCTAGGCTGCCCCAAGGAATTCTACAAGGAGACAACTTCCTTTGGCGTCTTTGTCAGCACCAAGGCACAAGGACACGAAGTTCACAAAACAATGTCGGCCGCGTATGCCACATCAACGATCAGCTTGGCTATTTGTTCTTCTCGTTGGGATAGGGCGTAAAATCCACGTCCTGTTCCTTTGTGTCCTAGGGTCTTTGTGCTGAAGCGGAGCAACCATCGGCTCCCTTTTGCGCTTTTTGCACCTTTTTGTGGCAAGCAGACTCTCAAGAGGCTCCCAGTACAGTTGTTTTGGATGGCTTGGCCCGCATTGTTCGCGGACCTTCGCGCGAGGTGACAGTTCGCGGTGTCCCTGTGGACTCAGGATCCTACCGCTTGCAGAGGATGACGGCGACGAATGTGCGGCTGAGTCCGCCCTTGACGGCCTCCGCGCACTCTTCATCGACGTTCTTCCCGTCGGCGTAGGCGCGGCATAGCTTCACGGCCGAATTGAGGAAGATGATGTCCTGGTTTACGATGCTGGGGCTCTTCAGCTCCTTGAGAAGCTCATCAAGCTGCACTGTTCCCGCCCTGGCGCCCGCCTCGCACTGGCCGGCGTACTGCCTGAACACGATGCTCTCATGCCACGGTTCGCGCGGGAGGGAGTCCAACTGCCGCATGCCTTCGGCGAAGAAGCTCGTTGCCTGATCGAACTCCTTGTCATACCGTGCCGCGATTCCCCGGTTCAAGAGCGCAAGCCCGCGGTGCAGGTCGTTCTTGCTGTTCTCCAGGATCTCCTTCGTCACGTATTTCGCCGCGTCCGTGGTCTGGAGGTAGTTCAGCGACCACACTGCGACCAGCGCCGCCTCGAAGTACTCGGCCGAGTATTTCTCGAACGAGTTCCGCAGAGACTCCGCCTCGCGGATGGCCCGCTCGAAGTCGCCGGCTTCGAAGATCGCCTGGGCCTTCAGCACCGCCGCTGCGGCCCGCTCCCGGGCCGCGTTCGACGCGGTTGCCGCAACGACCATCTCGTCGGCGGCCTTCTGGGCTTCGGCGTACTTGCCGAGCTTGAAGAAGGACTTCGCCCTGATCTCGTGGGCGAGGACGTTTCCCTTGTTGACGGTCAGGATGCGGTCGGCGTCTCTGATCGCCTGGTCGTATTTGCCGCGGGAGTAATGTTTCGTCAACTCCTCGCGAATGGTGGCCATTTGACTACTCCAAGGACGCGAACGTGACTTGCCTGCTCACCGTCCTTGCCTGGACAGCCGGGGAGGCGACAGTCGGAACACGGTTCCCGGTTCCGCGCTCCGAACTCCGCGTTTACGAATTTGGAGGCGGGGGGAATCGAACCCCCGTCCCGTAGCGCATCGGCAAGTGCATCTACGTGCGTAGCCCGCAATTTGAGTGTCGCCCGAACAAGCCCCGCTGGGCAGGGTCCGGTCCAGGCCAGCCGCGAGTTTGTTTCACCCGAGCGTGACGCGGCGGCACACTCGGGCTATCCCACTGCAGTCGCCCGCATCCGCCCCCGTGGGCGAGGAACGGAGGAGCGTGGCCGCTCTAGGCAGCCATTTTCAGTGCAGGTTTCGCACTTGCATTTGGTGCCAGGTTGTTAACGAGGCCCCCTGGCAACCTCGGCACGCAGCCCTTGCTTCAGGTCACCCGGTCGAAACCGATCGCCCCCGAACAAAAACATGAGGAGACTATCTCTTCCGCGACATACTGCGCGACACATCGCGCCTCATCTCCTTGTCGCGGATCGCTTGCCGCTTGTCGTAGAGTTTTCTCCCTTTTGCCAGGCCGAGCTCCACTTTCGCGAAACCGCGTTTGAAGTACACGGACAAGGGGATGAGCGTCAGCCCGCGTTCCGCGGTCTTCCCCACCAGCCTGCCGATCTCGCGCCGGTGCAGAAGGAGCTTTCTTACCCGTTTCGGCTCGTGGTTGAAGATGCTCGCATCCAGGTACGGGCTGATGTCCATGTTCACTATGAAGGCCTCGCCGTGCTCAATCTTCGCGTAGCTCTCCTGGATGGAGACCTGCCCATCCCGCATCGATTTCACTTCCGTGCCTCGGAGAACAAGCCCGGCCTCGAGACGGTCCATGATTTCGTAGTCGTGAAACGCCTTCCGGTTTCTTGCTACAACCTTGGACTCTTCCTTGGACATGGTGTCATTATACCACGGGTCAAGCCGGAGTCAAGGATTCCTTGACAGTCGCGCCCGAGTGATATATAATCATGTTCTTCGTTGAGGGAAACTGAGCATGGCGATCACCGGTTCGAGCCCCATGTACAAGTACGGCGGCAGGCTTGACCAGGATGGCGTGAACCTCCTGTCGCGGAGCGGGCGGAATGGCGCTCCCGCCAGGACGCCGGCCGGCACGGAAGCCAAACAGGCCCAGGCGAGCCGGAAGGTGGCTGATTCCTCGCTGAAGAACGCAGCTACGGGGAACGGAAACGTGTCGGGGCTCGGTAGCCGCGTCGACGCGAAGGCATAGGGCGGCGCTGCCTGCCGGCCGAATCCGGCAACAACAGAATCACTACGCTGGGCGCGTGGCGGAACTGGCAGACGCGTTAGGTTCAGGACCTAATGGCCGCAAGGCTGTGGAGGTTCAACTCCTCTCGCGCCCACTCCGGATCCTGTGGACTCCGGATTCTAGGCTGGGATGTCCCTCCGGCTGAAGGCAAACACCGCAAGCGCCGCCATCACGAGCAGAGAGACGACGGGAACCAGCACGGGTTTCGACCAGACGGCGGTCTCAAGAAGAAACGCCTTGTTCCCGGCAATGCCCTGCGACATCTCGAGAAGCACGTCGGTGGGCATTCGCGCAAAGGACGTGAACAACCACGCCGCCTCTTCCGAGGACAGATACTCCCCGACCGCCTCCATAACCAGGTGCACAAGAATCGCCACCGCGACCGAGGTCCCGGACCCGGGCGCCAGCGTCGAGATCAACAACCCCATGCAGGCCAACGCAAGCACGGGCAGCAAGCTCAGCACCGCGCCGTGCCATACCGCAGAGTGCATCACCGCCGCAGAAAAGTGCACGTGGCCGGACCACTTCTGGTCAACCACATCGCCGTACCCCGACGTCATGCCGACATAGAGCCATGTCCCGCCCATCGTGAACGCGATGAGCAAGACCGAGAAGACCATCAGGACGAGACACTTCGCCAGAAACAGCTCTACGCGCCGCACGGGCCGCGAGAAGACCAGCTTCAGCGTCCCCTGGGCGAACTCGGAGGAGATCATCATACTGCCCGCCACGAGCACGATGAGCGCGACGGCCCGGCACCCCCACTTCCAGCTCGCGGCGAGCACGGCAAAACCATGAGAGGCCGGTTTGGCCGGCTCGGCATCGGAATCGATCTCCACGCTCGATTCGCCGTCGGATTTCGCGCCAATATCACTCTCCGCCCGGCGTATCGCCAGGCCAAGGGCGATCACTAGGAACACGAGCGCCACGAGCAGGAACCGCTGCCCCTGCAGCTTCATCAACTCTGCAACAAACAGGCGCAGGACGCGTCCGGGCATGGTCAATGAACCTCTCGACTCGACGTATTCATGAGCAGGCGCCCGCGACTTTTGGAGCCCCGGACCTTTGGAGCGTCAAAGCCGCAGCTTTGACTTTGGA
>JAVHLO010000020.1 GCA_031082105.1 Planctomycetota bacterium | reverse complement strand
CGTCGAGAATGCCCTCACCCTAACCCTCTCCCAGAGGGAGAGGGGATCGGCTCTCCCTCTCTCAAAGGGAGAGGGGACCTTAGTCCTCTCTCTTCCCCTCCTTCGCTTCCTCCTGCCCGCCAAGCTCCTTGAACCGCGCATTGATCAGGTCGCTCAGGTTCGTCGTCTCGCCGGTCTTCACGTCTTTGACAAAAAGGACATCGCCCGCCTGCGATTTGGCAAAGAAACCGAGCTTCTCCGCTGAGATCCAGAACGGGTACGAGGCGTTACCCTGGGCGACGAGCACCTTCTTCTCACCCGATTCGATCGTCTCAATCCAGACATCGCCGTCGTCCATCTCCTTCGATGATTCCAGCCAACTGATCATCTTCCCATCCGGCGAGAATGCCGGGAAGAAACCAAACTTGTCCGGAGACGACAACCGCGAAAGCCTGCCGGCCGAGGCGTCCAGCCTGTAGATGCCGGATTCTCCGTCAAAATCCCGGCGCGACTCCTTCGATGCCGGCGACGCGCAGGGAATTGCAGAGAATGCGACAGTCCTGCCGTCCGGCGATTCGGCCAGAAGCGAGTACGGATGGAAGAAGCCCGCTGCGAGGCCTTCACCCTTCATCTCGCCGGGCTGGATCGTCTTCAGTTCGCCGACCACCACGTCGTTGTCGAGTTCGCTCCCCTCGATACAGATGAGCTGGTTTCGCTTTGCGGACCAGCAACAGAACCATGCCAGCCGGTCCTGGGGGCCGGCGGTCACCTTGCCGCTCTCCACCCGGATCACCTTCACGCGACAGAGCTTGTCCTTCTCAGCGACGGTGTACGCGATGGACTTCCCGTCCGGCGCCCACCGTGCGGTCCAGACCATGTTCGCCGATTCGGTGTGGAGCGCCTTCTCTTCGCGCGTCCCGGCGTCGACGACGACGATGCTCCACATGCCGGAGCCGTCGTTCCGGACGTACACGAGCCGCTTCCCGTCCGGCGACCAGTGCGGCCAGAGCTTCTGCTTGCCGTCGGTGGTGAGCCTCTTGAGAAAGCTGCCCGCGCCGTCAGTGATGTAGATGTCCCGCGCCTCATCGCCGGGGATGAACTTGTACTCGCCATCGCCGTCGAGGCAGAGCGCGATCGTCCCGTCCCTGTTCACCGCGATCTCGTTCGGGATGCAGCCCGCCGCGATTGCCGATACCGTGGCGCAGAACAGCGCCAAGGCCGTCAGCAAGGGTACCTCTTTGGCCATGAGATTTCTCCGAGAACAAGTGGCGCTTGACATTCTTCAATGATCAATGAAAAACGACCAATGACCGGCGACAAATGTCCACCAACGAATATGGTAACGCGCTAAGGTCCTGTGGCCGCGAGGCGGCGGACAGTCCGCATGTTCTTCTTGTCCTCCTTGTCGCTCGTGCGCGGGGTCTCCATGATCGCGGGCAGATGGGCGAGCCGGCGGTGGTTCACGATGTGTTTGAAGGCTGCAAGGCCAATCTCGCCCTCGCCGATGTGCCAGTGCCTGTCCGCGTGTGAACCCTGCGCGCTGCGCGAGTCGTTCAGGTGGAGCGCCTTCAGCCGGTTCCATCCGAGCCGCGCGCGGAACTCCTCGAGCGTGGCGTCGAGCCCCTCGGCGGTCGCGACGTCGTATCCCGCCTCGAACGCGTGCGCGGTATCGAGGCAGACGCCCACGCGCCGCTCGTCGGTCACCTTGTCGATGATCGCCTCGATCTGAGTGAAGTTGTGGCCGAGCTCCGTCCCGCCGCCCGCGGTGTTTTCGAGCAAGAGCGTCACGGTGTTGGGGACGGACACGAGGATGGTGTTGACGGCCCTTGAGACCGTCGCGAGCGCCTCGGCCTCCGACGCGCCCATGCCGCTGCCGACGTGGACGTTGACGAACGCCGCGCCCATGGCTTCAGCGCGGCCCATCGTTTCGCAGAGGACGCCGATGGATTTGTCGAAGAGGGCCGGGTTGGGGCTCGCCAGGTTGGGAAGGTACGAGGCGTGGACGATGACCGGTTCGATCCCGGCGGACTTCAGGTCCGATCTCATCTGCATAGCCGCCGACGCGTCGAACTCGGCGTACTGCCATCCGCGCGGGTTGAACGGGAAGATCTGGATGGTCTCGCACTGCAGTCCCTTCGCGCGTTCAGCGACCTTGGCCAGTCCGCCGCTTATCGAGATGTGAAAGCCGAAACGCATCGCTACGCGCTCGCCCGCCGTTTCTTGACCGCTTCCTGGATGTACTCGATAATCTCCTTGGTATGCGTGCCCGGACCGAAGAGCAGGCCGACCCCGGCCTTTTCGAGGTCCTTCTTGTCGCCCTCGGGGATGATGCCGCCGCCCGTGAGGATCACGTCTTCGATCCCTTTTTCCTTCAGGAGCTTCAACAGCCGCGGGAAGATCGTTAGATGGGCGCCGGACAGGATGCTTACGCCGATGACGTCGACGTCTTCCTGCATCGCCGCTTCGACGATCATCTCCGGCGTCTGGTGCAGGCCGGTGTAGATGACCTCCATGCCGGCGTCGCGGAGCGCGCAGGCGACGACCTTTGCGCCCCGGTCATGGCCGTCGAGTCCCGGTTTTGCCACCAGCACGCGTATCCTCTGTTCCATGGTTGACACTCCATTGCGGTTTCATTGCAGGCCGGAATCCTGCGCGCGAACGCCTGGGATCCTGAGTCCACAGGATCCGGGACAAAATTCAAGATCTTGAACGCCCGAAAACCGCCAAAACGCCAGAAATACAAGGCGAGCGTCAGGATTCTCGCGACTCTTTGATGTATCCGGTTCTCGATTCGTCAGGGAATGCCAACAGGGACTGGACGAGACTTGCGCGAGATCGGACACACTGTTGTCTCGTCAGAGTCTCTTGAAGTCCCTGTTCCGCTGTCCCGCCGAACCCGGCTTCTTCAGGACGCCTGGCGTCCTTGGCGCTCTTGGCGTATTGGCGGATCATCCGGCCCTTGAGCGACGATGGCGATTATATGCAAAACCGGCCGCGGCGTCAAGGAGAACGCGTATCGCTGTTTTGCTTGATTGCCCCGCGGGCGCCGGGTATACTGGAGACTCCAGTTTCCGGCGCGGGGAGGCCGCAACCGGAAACGAACCACGGAGACACAGAGAGCACAAAGACGTCCTCGTCAGATTCGATCTCCGTGTTCTCTGTGTCTCTGTGGTAAAAAAGACTCGCCAGAGAAGAAGCCTATCGCAAGTGACCCTTTGTTCAGCTTGTGGCGGGGCGATCGATGACGAACTTCAGAACGTGTTGCGTACCGGTCTTCCTTAGCGCGTTGTGCGTCTGCTGGGCCGTATGCGGGCGGTACGGCGCGCTGCACGCGGAAGATGAGCCCGCGAAGCTCGCATGGCGGCTCGCTTACGACGCATGCCTCGAGTACCGCGTCTCCGAGATCAAGGCCGACGGCAGCACACGTGAGCTGAAGGACAAGTTCTTCCTGATACTCGGCCACGAGGTCGGGCCGGGCGGCGAGCCGAACCGCGTCTTCCGCGCACTGGATGAGGCGCCCGTTGCGCCGCTCTTCGCCCTGCCGGACGAAGAGGCCGCGCGCGCGGGGAAGTGGACGAAGGAGCATATCCTTCCGGACCTCGATGACGTGCCCGTCCTTACCCTCTCGGGCGGATATCGACTGGCCGGTTCTCAGAAGATCGGCAAGGACGATTGCACCGTCATCATCGGTGAGTTTGCTGCCAGGCCGTCCACGAAGGAAGAGGTGAAGAAAACCAATACCGGACTCGTTGCGATCAAGGGCGGCGTGCTCGTGACGAAACTCTTCTTCTGCGTGAAGAAGGGCTGGATGGTGCGCGGCGCGTTCTCGTTCGACCTCCAGCTTTCCAAGGCCGCGGACGAAAAATCGGCCGCAAAGGACGAGGAATACAGCGCGCGGCTCCAATACGACCTGTGCGAGGTGGCCTGCGGCGAGTCGAAGGCCTTTCATTCCCGCGTGGACGATGCGATCGAGCAGGGCGTCAAATACCTCAGGAGCGTTCATCAGGGCTACAACTGGGCCGGCGGCTACCAATCGGCGGAGGAGACGACCCCGCTCGTGATCTACGCGCTGCTGAAGTCGAAGGTCTCGCCGCAGGACAAGCTCATCGTCCACAGCTTCGAGTGGATGGCCAAGAACCGGCCGATCAGAAACTACGGTCATGCGATGTCGATGATGGCAATGCAGGCCAGGCTCGAAGCCGAGGGGCGGGAGCCCAACGACAAGGAACGCGCGCTCTTGATGGAAAGCTTCATCTGGCTCAGGGACAACGGCCAGAATTCGACCGACGGCGTACCGCTGGGGTTGTGGGGCTACCCGGACCAGCCGGACGGCAAGTCGAAGTCCTTCGACAACTCGAACACGCAGTTTGCGATACTCGGGTTCAGGGCGGCGGCGCGGGTCGGCATGGAGATCCCCGCGTCGGTCTGGTTCTCGTGCATTGACAGCTTTCTGAAGAACCAGGAGCCGACCGGTCCGGAGATTGCGGTCGCCGGCTCCGGTACGAGCGCGGCGCGGAAGGCGCGCGGCTGGGCCTACCACGGCGCGGGCGCGGGGGGCGCGTACGGCTCGATGACTTGCGCAGGCGTATCGAGCATCGCGATTGCCGAGGAGAGCCTCTTCAGGCTGAAGGCGGAGATACCGGAGAAGCTCGCCGACAATATGAACGTGTCGATGAAGGACGGCCTGGCCTGGCTCGAAAACAACTACTCCGTGCGGTTCAACCCGAAATCGGGCGAGCGCTTGAGGTTCTACTACTACTACCTGTACAGCGTGGAGCGGACGGGCGCGCTGGCCGCGGTCCGGCGGATCGGCCGGTGCAACTGGTATTTTGACGGGGCGATGATGCTCTTCAACCTTCAGCAGCCGGACGGTTCATGGACGAACCCGGGTTGCGGCGTCGAGGCCGGCACGGTGATCGCGACGCCGCTGGCCCTGCTCTTCCTGAACCGCGCAACGATCCCCGTCCGCACAAGCGCCGGCGACCGGAGGAAGTAGCGGAAGCGCGAAGCCTGCGGCTACAGTTCGTATGTAATCCGGGGCAACGAAGTAGACCTTTCCGCCTCAGCGGATCCGCCCGAGGCGGACAACCCCGAGAGCCCGATGATCCGCCAAAACGCCGAGAGCGCCAAGAACGCCAAGAATCACAAAGAAGCCAAGTTCGACCGGATACTGGAACAGGGACTTCAAGAGACATGACGAGACAACAGGACTTTCAGTCTCGTGCAGGTCTCATTCAGTCCCTGTCCCGCCCTCGGCGGGGCGAATCTAAGAGCGAATGCGCCGAAAAGTCGCGAGAATCTTGGCATTTTGGCGGTTTCCGGCTCGGCAAGATCTTGAGTTTTGTTCCGGATCCGATGGAGTCAGGATCCTAGAGACAATTGCATTGGCTGTACAAACACCAGTAAAGTAGGAGTATCCGATGAGAATCAGATGTGGAATCGGGATGTTGTGGCTTAGCGTTGTCATGCTTGCGATTATGACCGGCCCTACGCCGGCCCAGAGTGATGATCAGCAACCGCAGCAAGACGTGGACGAACTCATCAAGCAGCTCGCGGACGCGGACGCCGATGTGCGCGAGAAGGCGGTCTGGGCGCTTGGCGACACGAAGTCCCCGAAGGCGGTAGAGGCATTGATCAAGGCGCTGGAGGACTCCGAATGGCGTGTTCGCATGGCTGCGGCCATGGGGCTGGGCAAGATCGGAGACCGGAAGGCGGCGGCGCCACTCGTCAAGGCGCTGGGCGATTCGGAGCCGGTGGTCCGCACTGCGGCGGCGCAGGCGCTTGGCGGAATCAGAGACCCGGAAACTGTGGAACCGCTCATCAAGGCGCTTTCGATTGAGGACGCGCGCCCGTCGGTGGTATGGGCGCTCGGCGAAATCAAGGATGCACGAGCTACCGAGCCGCTCATCAAGATGCTGGAGGACAAAGACCCCGCGCTACGTCAGGCGACGGCCGAGGCGCTCGGGAAGATCAAGGACGCGAAGGCGGTGGAGCCTCTTGTGAAGGCGCTGCGTGACAAGAACGAGGAGGTGCGCAAATCCGCGGCGCGCGCGCTTGGCGAGCTCAAGGACATCAAGACTGTTGAACCGCTGATCAAATTGCTCGGCGACAAGAACGCTCAGGTGCGCGGCGTTACGGCCATAGCGCTGGCGAAGCTGAGGGACGAGAAGGGGTTGACGGCGGTGAAAGACGTGCGGGAAAAAGAAGAAGACGCGAGTGTGCAGCGGGCGATGGATGCGGCGCTTGCCGATGGGAAGGCCCTGGCGGCGCTGATTGACGACTTGAGAGGGTCAAAGTGGCAGGAGGCCGAATTCTATCTGGAGAACCTGGGCGAACTCGTCCTGGCCGCGCTCAAGGCAGCGCTGGAGAAAGAGGAAGACGAACAGGGAAAGGAATTGCTCGCCAGGATCATCGCCAGGGTCTCGCGTGAATGATAGTCTGTCGGGCCTCTTCACTGATACGCGAACAATCCCGGCCAAGAACTCCAGCTTCGTCTCCTTGGAAAGGGGCTTTCATGAGGATCGGTCTGCCCATCCTCGTCTCGCTCTTCTGTCTCGCGCTGGCCGCATCGGCGCCGGCACAGGCCACCGACGAGTGGATGGAACTGTACAACCTCATGCGGGGCTTCGAAAAGAAA
The DNA here is from genome assembly GCA_031082105.1 of Planctomycetota bacterium. GTDB lineage: Bacteria > Planctomycetota > MHYJ01 > JACQXL01 > JAVHLO01 > JAVHLO01. The sequence goes on along the minus strand of JAVHLO010000020.1, from coordinate 11,875 downwards.
TCGCTCGACCAACGCGTCGCCGTTGTCGATGACGTCGCCAAGCTCCTCACCAAGGAAAGCACCAAGACGCTCCTGCGCATCCTCGTGTACGACGGCGAAACGCCCGTCCTCATCCGCGCCGCGAAACACCTCGAAATACGCAAGGAAGAGTTCGTGGCCGACACCCTCGCCGCAATGGCCATGGGACTGCCGTTCCCCAACGAGACCGAGCCGTTCCCGCTGAGTTTCTACGGCAACACGCCGTCCGGCCAATATCGCGGCATGCAGCCGTCCGTGCGGGCCGCGATCGGCAAGGCGCTGCGCGACCGCAAAGAAACCGGGCGCATCATCGCCGCGCTCGGCGCATACCTCCTCGAGAAGAAACCCGAGTCCGGCGGAGCCCTGCTGGTCGGCACGGTGACGACCCCCGACCCCGGCCGGGCGACCTTGCGCACGTGCCTTGCCGCGGAGCTGCTCGGCTGGATCGGCGACGCGCGCGCCGTGCCGCACCTGAAGGAAGCGCTCTCATACAAGAAGTGGGAGATCCGCGCGTCGGCGGCCGCCGCGCTCGGACATGTCCCACACGCCGACGTGCCGCCGGTGCTGTGCACGGCGCTCGAGGATGCCGACCCGGACGTCCGCCGAACTGCAAAATGCGCGCTCGAACGCGTGGAATGGGTCCTCGAGGCGATGGAAAAGGCGCGGCGGGAAGCGGAGAGAAGATCGAATCCGCCCGACGGAGACGGCGAGGGAACGACCGCCCGGCCGCCGATCGAACCGCCCGAACCGCCGCTAACGCCCGAGGCGGCGCGCCGGGCCGATGTCGTCTTCCTGTTCGACGCGACCTTCAGCATGGCAAAGAAGATCGCGCTCGTGAAGGACAAGATACTCAACATAATGCGGCAGCACGACACCTCCTATTCCGACCTGCGTTTTGCCGTCGTCGCCTTCCGCGACTACAACAACCAGTTCACGACGTGCTCGAGATACGTCACCTGGAAGCGCGACGAGATCGAGAAGATGATAAAGGAGACCAAGGCGACCGGGGGCAACAGGGAGGGCGATTCGCTCGACATGGCCCTGGCGGTCGCGACGAACCTGCTCAACTGGCGCAAGGATGCTGCGAAGTCGATCTACATCTTCAGCGACGTCCCGCCGAACAGCATGGAGACGGCGACCCGGTTCGCCCGCCAGCTTGGGCTCTACGAGGATTGCACGCTACATTTCTACTACACGTGCGACTCGATCGGCGGCTTGAGGAAGGTGAAGACCGCGTTCGAGCGGCTGTCGCGCGAGGCCGGCGGCACGATCGAGGCGCTCGAGTCGGCGGAGTAGCCGGCGCTGACTGGGATGCCGTGTGTTCGGGTGATATGGCGTGAGCAACGTGAGTCGCCCGTCGGCGATCAGCCCAAGGCGGGAACACAACAACACGACGACCTTCCCGTCTTCGCCAAGCATCCGCTTCAATAGCCCTTCCGCGGTCTACCTGTCCATAGTCCCCCCGTTCACATGTACTCGACCCCGGGTTTCCTGGCGCGGCGCAGCCGCAACAGGAACCAACCACCGAAATCGCGGAAACCGCCGAGTCCACAAAAGACAACTGTGCGGACAATCCCGGCTGAAGCCGGTTCTACCGCAGGTGTCATTGGTCTCAGAACCCACCACTTGAAAGTGGTGGCAAACAAACTGCCGGTTGGAAGCCGGCAGACTCAGCCTATTTGCAGTCTGTGATGTTGCCTTGGAGACACCACCGTTCGCCCCACTGATCTGAGTGGCTTTGCAGTGAATTTCCCGTCTCCTCAAAGAGAAGCGTGCCTAAATTGGCCGTTTTTCAGGAATTGCGGGCTGAGTTCTTCTTGCTTTGCGCTCTTTGCGCGCTTTGCGGTTCGTCTTGGTTGCGGCTCGGCTGCGCTGCGCCCTCAGTGGCCCTGCGGTTGGTTTTCGACTACGACTGCGCCGTGCCGGGCGGGGCCGGCGACTGTCGGTCATCGCCGCGGACCCCGGCGCGCGGAATGGCTTGCCTCGCGGTTTGGAATCTGCTATGCTGTGCGCTGTGACAATCGTCCTTGCCGCCGCTGCGATCATTGCGCTCGCGTGTCTCGCGCTCGGTCTTCGGGCGCTCGAGGCCCTGAAGCTGACGGCCTTTGCGCGGCTCGAGCGGGCCGCGTTCGCGTTCGCGCTCGGACTCGGCGCGCTCGGCCTCTGCACGCTCGCGCTGGGGCTGGCGGGCGCGGGCAACAGCGCCGTCGCCGGCGCGTTGCTCACCGTCTTCATCCTCGCCGGGCTTGGCCCGCTCATCCGGTTCTGTCGTGTGCGGGAGAATGCGCTGCGCCCGGATTCCGGTACCGACGGCGGTCCTGGTCCCGCCCCGCACAGCCTGACGATATCCTGGTTTCCCGCGCTGCTCATCCTCGCGCTCGTTGTGCTTGCGGTCACGTACGGGCTCACGTCGCTGCTCCCGCCGCTCGACTATGACGACCTGGAATACCACCTCGGCGCGCCGGCGGAGTACTTCAGGGCGGGCAAGGTGTATTTCATCCCACACAACGTCTACGCCAGCTTCCCGCAACTGGTCGAGATGACGTATCTCCACTCGATGTGGCTGCTTGATTCGCCGATCGCCGGTGCGCATTGCGGGCGGCTGCTGAACCTCGTTGCGGGCCTGATGATCTGTGCGGCCGCATTCGCGACTGCGCGTAGGTGGTTGAGCGTAGAGATCGCGCTGGTCGGCGTCCTGTTCTTCTACAGCGCACCCGCGTTCGGGGGGCATGCCGCGCTTTCGTACGTCGAGACGCAGTTGGCGCTGTTCTCGTTTCTTGCGCTTGCCGCATTCCTGCACTCGGGTGATGGGAGCAGTCCCGTGCGCTGGGCGCTTCTGGCCGGGTTGTTTGCCGGACTCGCGTTCGGCTGCAAGTACACGGCCCTGCCGCTCGTCGCTGCCCCGCTTGTCGTGATGATGGGTCTTCACGCGGTGGCCGGACGCTCGCGCCGCCGACGGGAACACGAGACCGACGAAACGACGGCAGAAGGGAACACGCTTCAGAGCCTGGGCGCCTTGCCGAAAGTCCCCCTTGGCAAAGGGGCCCCGACTGCGGTCGGGATCGAGGCTGCGGCCTTGAGATTCAGGGGGTTGTTGTCTGCGCCGTCACCAAAAAAGCAAGCCTGCGCGGACAGCTCCGGATACCGGCCAGTATGCGCCCTGGTCTTCGCAGCGGCATTCGCGGCGGCCGTCGTCCCGTGGCTCATCCGCAACGCGGTCTCGACGGGCAACCCGTTCCATCCGCTCTTCTATTCCGTGTTCGGCGGTTCCGGCTGGGACGCGGTTCGCGACGCGCGGTTCACGCAGGCGCACGAGCCGTACGCGCGCTTCCGGGCCGCCCGCGCGCTGGCCGGGGCCGAGGGACTGAGAGCGGACCAGATTCCTCTCGTGCCGTCGAGCAGGGCGGAGGTGATGGCCGGTGAAATCTCGGAAGGTGTGACGGGCACCGCAAACTCGCCGCCGCTCTTGCCGCCGACCCTTGGCGTCCTGCTGCTGCTGACCGCGTTCGAATCGCTGCGCCAGCTCCGGTCCGGAAGGCGAGAAGCGTCGCCCGACCGGCGCAGCGGCCCGGATCCGAATGCGCCGCCTCAGCGCGAACCGGAGAGAGCCGGTGCGGGCAAGGATGAAACTACAGACCGCCATCGCGTCGAGAATCCCGGCGCGGACCCGCACCTGCTGCCGGTCGGGCACTGGACCTTTTCCGCGCTCTGCTTCTTCCTGCTGGCGTACGTGTTCATGTGGGCGGCGACGACGCACATCGTGCTCCGGTTCCTCGTGCCGGCGCTCCCGGTGGCGGGCATAGCGGCGGCGGCGGGGATCGGCGGGGTCCGGTCCGGCCGGTGGCGCGGCGGGTTGGTGGCGGTCGCGCTTGCTGTCTCTGCGGTCTACGTCTGGCAGGCGGGCGGGGGATACCTCGAGGCGATCCGCTGCTCCTTTGATGAAGAGAGCCGCGAGGAACTCCTCACGACGATCCGCGCCGCGTTGCCGATCGATGCGCTGCATGCGTTGAAGACCGAATGGGGGGGCAATGACGGGTCCGGAGAACTGCGAGCCGATTCGCTCGTCATCTTCGTCGGCGAGGCGCGATCGTTCTATTGTGAATATCCGTGCATCGCGCCGACGGTCTTCGACACTCACCCGTTCGAGGCCGTGTTCGGGAAGGCCGGAAACGCGGAAGAGCTGGAAAGCGCGCTGGCGACCCTTTTTCCGCAGAGGCGGCTTGCGATCCTCGTGAATCACTCCGAGCTGGAGCGTCTCTCGCTCACGTACCGGTTCTTCTTCGAGGGGGTCGGGCGTCCCGGCGTCCCGCGCGTCTGGGACGCAGTCCTCTGGGAGTCGGTGCTGAGATCCGGCAGGTGGGCGCGGGCCTTCTCGGGCCATTCCGGCGAGATGGAGATCTTCGTGCGGCGGGGGCGATAGGATTCTGAATGGCCACAGAGGCGCGGAGGCACGGAGCGGGGCAAGAACACGGATCTCCCCATGGCGTGGCCACATCCGGAATCAACCGCCGAAACCGCAGAACACGCCGAATCCACGGGTGACAGCCGTTCGGACAACTTCAACGGAGGCGGCCATTTCAAGCATGGAATCTGCCACAAGAGGGCACAAAATGCGCAAAACGGGGGGTGCGAGTACAACAAAGGACTCCATCTCTGCGAAGTAGTGTGGCTTTCCTCTGTGTCTTCAGTGCCTCTTTGCGGCAAGTCTGATGTGCGGTATTCTCTGTGTCTCCGTGCCTCTGTGGCAATGAAGATCGAACTGCAACAAATATAGCAACGGTTCACAAGTCCAACTGCCGATAATATTTTTGAAAGGAACGGTGCAACTCCCGGTTCATTCCGCGCATGGACGCGCACATTTGGATATTGTTTGCAGCCTGGCGGCCATGGGGCGTCGAGTCCGGCCGCGGGTCCGCTTGTCCGTTTTTGCCATAAGGTCGGAGACCGCAAGATACGGCGAACCGGGCTTCCGACCGTCCTCGTGGTGCGGTCGCCGGTCCCACGGATTGAAAGAAGCCAAGCTGGTGGAGGTTGTTGCTGCGATGAGTCTCAGGAAATCGGGTCTTGCTCTTCTGTTTCTGGCCCTGTGCTGCGCCGTTTCCGCTGCCGCGGAACGCGTGACCGTTCACCTCAAGAACGGCACGCGGCTCACCGGTGAGCTCGTGGAGTTCTCGGACGGACGCAAGTACGTGATCGCCTACGACGGCCAGCGTAAGGAGATCGAGGAATCTGACGTAAGATCGCTGGAGGTCCTCAGCGCCGCGCTGCCGGAGGCTGGAATCGACGCAGGCCAGGACGCGGCGCAGGCAGGCATCGGACCGCTTGACTCCGAGGAGCCTCAATTCGCAGCCATGGCGCCGTCTGCCGTGGAGAAGGCGAACGAGAGTTTCACGAAGGCGGACGAGGCCGAGAAGGCGCACGAATACGACCGCGCGATCGAGCTCTTTGCCGAGGCGAGCAAGTGCGACCCCTGGTTCGCGATTGCGCGGTTCCGGCTTGCGCGCGTGCTTGCGAAGGCCGGGCGGTTCAGCGAGTGCGAACGCGAGATCGACGGCATCTTGAAGATCGACCCGGTCAGCATCCCGGCGCTGGAGCTGAAGCACTTCCTCTACCAGAAGACGGGACAGAAAGACCTGCAGCTCGTTGCGCGCGAGGAGATGCTCGCCGCGCGCTACACTGGCGCCGAGCTGATCTATCGCAAGGCGCACCTGTGGCTGCGGTCGGGCAACATGACAAAGGCGCGCGCGGCCTGGGCCGAGTACCTCTCCGCGGATCCATCGCTCTCCGGCGTCTTCAACATCGAGGCGCGCCTCATGCGCGAGGGGAGAGGCTACCTCGAAAAGGGCGACCACGACACGGCCGTCGCGCGGTTCTTCGACGCGGAGCGCATGAACTCGATACTGCACCAGGAGGTGGAAGGCCTTGTCATCGACGCGCGCGAGAAGAAGATCGGCATGTTGCGGTCCCAGGGGCTGATACCCGCGATGGTGCAGGAGATCGACACGCTGCTCCAGTTTGCGCCGTCGAAAAGGGACCAGTACGAGGGCGTCATCCGCGAAGAGCTCATCGCCTGCTGCACGCGCACCGTGGAGCAGCTTGACGCGAAGCTGCTTGATGAGACGCTTTCGCTGTGCGGTTCGCGGTTCGGCGCGGAGAAGGCGGGCGAGCTCTGGATCGACACCTGCGGGCAGTTCCTTGCCGCATTCCGAGCGGCCGAAAAGGGGACCCGAACGCGGTTTGCCGCGCCGCTGGCCGTACTGCGCAAATACAGACCCGCCGGCCAGGGCGGGCATGACGAGTTGCTCGCGACATGCTTCAGGGAGCTGGGAGACGAGTTCTCATCCGAACAGTACTTCCCCGAGGCGCGCGAGGCGTACGAGAATGCGCTCCTCCTCGATACGCGCATCCGCGAGGAGCTCGTCGCGGCAATCGTTGCCACGTACGCCACGCAGGGGAAACTGCTGGTCGATTCCGGCCAGTTCGGGGAGGCCGTGGAACTTCTCAAGGTGGCGTCCGAGATCCGGCCCGAGAACACCGAGATCGCCGACGCGCTCGACGACGCGCAACTCAAGTATGTCATGAAGATCGCCGCCGGCAACAGGCCTCTCTCCGAGAGGGTAGGAGCGCTCGAGGCGTACCTCCTGAAACCCTGCGCGGAACACCGGCGCGCGGCCGGCGAGAGACAGCTCGGGGAGCTGAAATTCCAGCTCAAGCAGCTCAAGGTCAGGGTCATTCGCGACATGAACAAGTATTCGCCGCTGGCCGTCGGCAGCGAGTTCAAATACATGCGCGGCAACAAGACGACCGAAATCCGCCGGATACTCTCCGTCGAAGAGAAGCCGGACTGCATTCAGGCCGTCATTGAAGTCGAGAGTATCCTGGCCGCGCTCTCCAGCAAGTCCGTGCACACCATGACCCAGACGGAATCGGAGCTGAGCGTGACGCGCGACGGGAAGCATGATACGCTCCTCAAGTTCCCGGTCGGCGTCGGCTCGTCATGGGAGTGGCAGGAAGGGCGGGTGACCGTGAAGCGCAGGTACCTGGCCGACAACGCCGCGGTGGCGACGAGAGCGGGCGAGTTCAAGAACTGCCTGAAGGTCGAGATGCGCACGTCCATGGCCGTGGAGGTGGAGGGGAGCGCGCCCGTGGAAGTCGTGTCGTACCACTACTTTGCCCCGGGCGTGGGCATGGTGAAGATCGAGTTCCCCGATGCCGTGCTCAATGACCTCGGCATCGAACTGGTCTCGTATTCCATCAAGTAGCGGACCCCGCGCGCCGCGGCGACCGCTGCACGACCGAACGTGAATTTCGAATGCGGATTTCGGATTGAAGGTCCGAAATCCGCATTCCGATTTCGTTAAACCACGATCTCCGGATCTCCGGGATCCCCCGATCTCCTTTCTAGCGCCGCTCTCGCGCAGCACGTCGGCGGGCGCGAAATCCTTGTGTTCCGCCGGCCAGCGTTGTATCATGGAGACAACGAAACGTCTCCAGATATTGACGCGGCGTCCACCGGAATACTGAGCCAGGGCTGTGGCGAGACAACAGAGTGTCCGATCTCGTGCCAGTCTCGTCCAGTCCCTGTTCGCATTCCCTGACGAATCGAGAACCGGATACATTGGAGAGACGCGAGAATTCCGACGCTCTCAATGTATTCCTGGCGTCTTGGCGGTTACCGCAGAAGAGGATTCTCCCTGTGTCTTCTTGAAGGAGCGAATACTATGGCGCATGTTGTCGGCAAATACGGGCTCGTGACGATGCTGGGGTGTTGCGCGCCGCTCGTTCTCCTCGTGGCGGGTTGCGCCATGGACAGCTACACCGACTCGCCGCCCTTCCAGAAGTCGTTCGACGAAGTATGGTCGGTCACCCGCGAGGTGATCGAGCCGTACGGGATCGAGGTCGAGAACAAGGAGGAAGGCGAGATGGAGAGTTTCTGGCACGGCAGCGCGGGCGTGTTCCGCTACGAGGGGACACGCCGGAAGATATGCGGCAAGATCGAAACGCTCGAGGAGGGTGGGACCGTGTCGAAGATAATGGTCCTGCAGGAGCGGAACAGTACAGTTCCCTATCGCGGAGTCGAGGAGGCGGTGGAGTGGGAAAGCGACGGCTGCGATTTCGACATGGCGGACATGATCATGCACCGTATCATCATGCGGCTCTCCGGCAGCCAGCTTGAAGCAGAGATACGCGACCGCTTCAAGGACCGGCCCGACCTGGATGAGCTTGACCGGAAGATACGCGAATCGCGCGAGAGGCTGAAAGAGGAAGAGAAAAAGAGCGGCGAGAAGTAGGTTGGCTCAGATGCGCCTTCGCCATTGCATTCTGGCATTCGTCTGTCTCCTGCAGTGCTGCATGGCGGGCAGCGGCGCGCGCAATGGCGGCTCCGGGCCGGACATGGCCGCGCTTCGCATCGGCGACCGCGTCCTCTGGGTCGAGATCGCCGCCACCGAGGCGGACCGCTCGCGCGGGCTCATGAACAGAAAGGCCATGCCCGAAAACGAGGGGATGATCTTCGTGTATCGCAGCGAGCGGACGCTCTCCTTCTGGATGAAGAACACGCTTATCGATCTCGATATCGCATTCCTGGACTCCGAGGGGAGAATCGTCGACGTGCAGACGATGAAGCGCCTCGACGAGACGGTGATCTATTCCAGAAAACCGGCGAAGTATGCGGTCGAGGCGAACATGGGTTGGTTCCGCGAGCGCGGAATCGGGGTCGGAGCCGTCGTCAACCTGCCGCCCCAGGTGACGAGGACCGTCGCGGAAGACTAGCGCTACGTGTACATGACGATCAAGACCACGGTCGCAATGGCCAGAGGCACCAGCGAGCCCAGCAGGCCGATCTTCAACCAGTACCCGAACGTCATGTTATAGTTCTTTCTGGCCTCGAGAATCCCGAGCGACACGATGTTCGCCGTCGAGCCGACCATCGTCAGGTTCCCGCCGAAACACGCTCCCGTCAGCAGCGCCCAGTAGAGGACCGGGCTGCCGGTCGTCTTCGTCAGCTCTTCGATCACGGGCAGGAAGGCTGCCACGACAACCACATTGTCCATGACGGCTGAAGTGATGCCGGAGAGCCAGACGACGATGACGATCAGAAGCACGAGCCCGCCGGTCCCCGATGTGAAGTTGGCAAGAGAATGGGCGATGACGTCGGTCAACCCGACGTACTTGATCGCGCCCGCCTTGGCGAAGAGAAACATGAAGAACACCAGCGTCGCCCAGTCCACGTCCTTCGTCAAGAACTCGCGCGCGTCCTTCCTCTGCCACACCAGTACCGCGCCCGCCCCCCCGATGGAGGTGACCACGAGCAGCGTGTTATGTTCCAGGCACAACAGCAGCTCCATGCGGTGATGCAGGGCGATCGACGCGAGCACGGACGCGAACAGCAGAACGCTTCCCCAGAAGAGTCGCCTGCTTCGCGGCCCCGCCCAGTCATCGAGAAAGCGGCGCTGCTCCTCGATTGACCTGGACTTGATCCCGTCCCGGAGCTGGCGGAGATCGCGCCTCTGCCACAGAAGCGCGACGATGATCAGGAAGACGAAGGCCGCCAGACCTATCGGAAACGCGACGCCAAGAAAGTCCTCGAGAGTCAGCTTGGATCTCAACGCGATCAGGATTCCCACGGGATTGCCGAGAACCGTCCATGAACTTCCGATGTTGGTCGCCAGCACAGTGAAGATCACGTAGTTGACCGGCTTCACCTCGAAGTAGTCGCAGAGGTCGAGCACGAGGGCGGTTACGAAGAAGATCGAAGTGACCTCGTCCACCATGGCGGCCATCACCGCCGAGAGGGTCAGAACGGCCGCGAACAGCAGGTTGGGCCGGAAGTTGGTCGCCTTCAGTCCGGCGGCGACGACGTGCCGAAAAAAACCCGACCGACGCAGAAGCCCGACGATGACCATCATCCCGACGAGAAAGACGATGACGTCGAGACTCATGTACTCGATCGTACTGGAAAGGTTGATGGTCCGCGTCAACAGCAGGAAGGCTATGCCGATGAATGCAATGCCGACCCGCAGTCTCCAGAACATCAGCGTGCCGATGACGAGGGCAAGGAAGACGGTGCCGGCGAGAGTCTGCTTGTAGTTTTTCAGCAGGAACCACAGCGCGGCGCCGATGGCGGCGATGATGAGCATGAAGGCGAGGAACTGACCCTTTGTCCCGACGGACCCGGTGCCTTCGAATTCGTGGAACTCCTCCGGTTCACGCATTCACCGTTCTCCTGTCGTCAAACGTGAGACCCTGCCTGGTCACGGCGCGCTTTGAAAGGCGGAATAGTACAAGGTTGTCGGCGTCAAGTCAAGTGGAAGCGTCCACAGGCCTGTTCTTGCTTGACAACACACGCGTGCCGGTGTAGCATGGTGCCTGGCGGCGCTTTGATATGCAACGGCGGGTAGCTCCATGGCGAACGACGAGTTGCGGAAAAAGGTCAAGACCTTGCCGAACAGCTCCGGCGTGTATATGATGAAGGACGACGGGGGCAGGGTCCTTTATGTCGGCAAGGCGAATCGGCTTCGCGCGCGGGTGGGCAGCTACTTTCGCAAGTCGGCGGAACTTGATCCGCGCTGCCAGGCGCTGGTCCGCAACATCACCGACTTTGAGTACGTGAAGACCCCGTCGGAAGTCGACGCGCTCTTCCTGGAGGCGCGGCTGGTCCGCGAACTGCAGCCCCACTACAATGTGAGCCTCAAGGACGGCAAGACTTACCCGATGCTGGCGATCTCACGCAGCGAGGATTTCCCGCGCGTGTTCGTCACGCGCGAACGCGGCCTGCCGGGACACAGCTACTTCGGCCCGTTCCTGCACGCCGCAGATCTCAACGCCGCCGTTCACATGCTGCAGAAGGTCTTCCGTTTCCGCGTCTGCACGCAGCCGCTGTCGGAAGAAGACGTGAAGAAGCGCCGGCGCAGGCCGTGTCTCAGGCACAGCCTGCGGTTGTGTTTTGGTCCGTGCGCCGGCAGGATCTCGAAGCGGACCTACGCGGAGAACATCCGGGCGCTGCGCCTGTTTCTGCGCCGCGGGCACGGCGAGATGCTCGAGCGGTTCGAGAAGCGGATGGCCGACGCCGCCGGGCGGCGTGACTTTGAACTTGCGGCGCTGCTCCGCGACCAGGTGAGGGCTGTCAAGCGACTGTCCGAACGAGGCGTGCCTGCGGATGCGATGCCGGTCGAGGCGATGACCGGCAATCCCGCCGATGCAGTTGCCGATCTCGAAAAGATGCTGGGCGCGTTGTCCGATGCCGGCGAAGACAAACACGCTGCGTGCGAGTCGGCCGAAACGGCGGGCGCGCTCGGTCGCATCGACGGCGTGGACCTGTCCTCCATCCAGGGGACCGACGGCGCCGGTGCGGTCGTCACGTTCCGGGACGGGCTGCCGATGAAGGAAGGATATCGCAGGTTCAAGGTGTCCGGCGTGGACGACCTTGCCATGTTGCGGGAGGTCGTGCGCAGGCGGTTCGCGCGCATCGCCGCCGAGAGCGCCGAGCCGGCCGGACTCCTCCTCATTGATGGTGGAAGAGGGCACATGGTGGCAGCAGTAGAGGAGCTGCTCCAGTTACCCGTGCGGCCCAGGCTGGTTGCCGCGCTCGCCAAGTACGAGGGCGACCACCTCTGTGTGCTGACGGAAGACCTGCGCAGGTTGAGGCCGGACATGCAATGGCGCGAGGCGGTCAGGGTGGAGCGGTTTGTGAGCCGGCCCGCCTTCAGGCTGCTCTGCCACGTGCGCGACGAGGCGCACAGGTTCGCGAACGCGTACCACCGCGTCCGCCGCAGAAAGCGCGCGCAGCTCTAAGCCCGGCCTGTTCATGAAGAAACGTGGACATGTCATTCCCGCGAAAGCGGGAATCCAGCAAACG
>JAVHLO010000209.1 GCA_031082105.1 Planctomycetota bacterium | reverse complement strand
CCACCGCAGCGGATCCGCCTGCGGCGGAAACCGAGTTCGGAATGACAGTCTGTCGATGTTTTTCCTTGATTCGTGAATAACGCGGGCTCGCCGCGCCACCCCGTTTTCACGAAACCGCACAGGTAGTCACCCCCGGGCCGCGATCAGCTCACGCGCGCCTGCGAGTTCGCGCCTGTCGTTGATACCCAGGACTTCCAGCGAATCCAGCACGAGGAAGGGCATCACGCGGTCTCCACGCGCGTTCAAGACAGCAACGACGTCCGTAAGATAGTATTCGCACTTGGCGTTATCGCAACCCACCTTTTGCAGCGCCCGGAAGACGGCGGGCGATTCGAAGATATACACGCCGGCGTTGATCTCGCGGATTGCGCGTTCCGTCTCCGAGGCGTCCCGGGCCTCGACGATCGATTCTATGTCGCCGTCCGGCCCCCTGACGATGCGTCCATAGTTGCCCGGCTTCTCCGGAATCGTCGTCATGACGGAACACGCCACCTTTTCGGATTCATGGGCGCGGACGAACGCTTCGAGCGTCGCCGGCCGGATGAGCGGCACGTCTCCGCAGACGACGAGGATCCTCTTCGTTTTCTCGAAGGGCACCTCGCCGTCATCGCCGACGAACACCGGCTCGGCTGCCATGAGCGCGTGGGCCGTGCCGAGTTGTTCGTGCTGGTTGACCCATTCCACGCGAAGCGGGAACTCGATCTCTTCGAGGAGCGGGCGCACCACCCTCCTGACGGCCGCGGCCTGGAACCCGGTGACCACGCAGACATCGCGGATACCCGCGGTCCGCATGGCCCTGAGCACATGCCAGAGCATGGGCCTGCCGCCCAGCGCATGGAGGACCTTGGCTTTTCGCGACTTCATTCTCTTCCCCTTGCCGGCGGCGAGCACGACGCCCGCGAGGCGAGGGGAGTCTTTTGATCTCATTTGCGGTTCACAACAACCGTGCAATGGCCTCGGGCGACCCGTTGTCGAGGCCAAAGAGCTCCTTACTATAGCATCGGCGCGGGATTTTGCAAGAAAAAGCGATATCATGCGCGCAGGACGCCGGGGCAGTCTGGAATGTCATTCCCGCGGAAGCGGGAATCCAGGGAGGCCTGAGCGGCACGAGGACCAAGTCGCGCTGAAAGGCACATACGAGGGGGCGACGGGCACCGGATTTCCGCCTTCGCGGGAATGACAGGCGGGCGTTGGCGCGCTACGGCACGATGTTCTTGCCGGACTCCGAGTGTTCCTACATTCCGCTGTTCTTTCGTTCGTCCGTTCTCCCGATTTGTTGCCCTATCGTTCTTCCGTTCGTCAGTTCTTCCGTCCTTTCGTTCTTCCGTGCTTTCGTTCTTCCGTCCGTCCGTTGTTTCATCCCCGTCACGACATACGGGTTTCATCCGCGATCTGCCTTCCCACGTGCGACCTGGAGATAGACTTCCTCCATCTGGTCGACGCACCTGTCCCACGAGTATGTCTTGGCGACGAACTCACGCCCGGCCCGGCCCATGGCCTTCATCCGCGCGCGGTCGCGGGCGAGCTCGATGATGGCGCGCGCGAGGGTCTTCTCATCGCCGGGCGGAACGAGAAGTCCGGTCACGCCGTCGACCACGACCTCGCTGACGCCGCCGACCTTCGATGCGATGACAGGCAAACCCATGGCGGCGGCTTCGAGAGCAACGACGCCGAACGTCTCCTCGCAGACGGAAGGCATGACGAGGAGGTCGGCGGAGGCAAGGACAGCGGGCACCTCCTCATGTCCGACCCGGCCGAGGAATCTGACGGCATCATCGAGGCGAGAGTCAGCGGCAGTGCGCTTGAGCGACGCGAGCATTGGGCCGTCGCCGGCCATGATCATGCCCGCATGGCGGATTTCGCTCTTGACGATGCGAAATGCGGCAAGTGCGACATCCGGTCCGTACTTTGGCGCGACGGATTTCACGTAGGCGATGAAGAGCGGCCCGTCGGGCCGTTTCGGATAGCGTTCCGGATTGAAGAGGCCGAGGTCTACGCCGTAGGGGATGTGCCGGACGGTCAGCCACGGAGGAGCGTATTCCTGTGTCACTGCGACCTGGAATCGGCTTGTTGCGGTGATAGCGCGGGCCTGGCGGAGGATGAACTTCTTGGTCCAGACCGAGAGGAACGGCTCTTTCGAAAGCGGTTCATCCTTCGGCGGGTCCCAGACGATGTCGGCACCCCATGTTGAGACCACGAGACGGCTCAAACGAGATACCGTCGGTGTCAACATAGGGTGGAGCACGGGAAACAGACCCATGAGATGGATGACGTCTGGTGCGCTTCGCGCAAGAAACCGTCGAAAGCTGACGCAGTTTAGCAGAGCGTGCAACGGACGCATGAGCGCGCGCGCGCCAAAGGGATAGAGGGGACGAACCACAACGGGCACGGCTCCCGCGGGCCTTGGCTGCGCACCGGCGTATGGCGTAACAACAATGACGTTGTGGCCACGCCCCGCCATGGCCGTGGCCCAGCGTTGGCAGTGAACACTCGCCCAGTCAGAAATGTAACATATTCGAAGTCGGCTCATTCTCAACTTTCGGCGGAAGGTCTGAAACAACCTGTCCCTTCATCGCAGGACGGCAGCCGCCTCCGCTTTTGGGCGCGGGCCAACATGCACAGAGTGTCGCGCCTTCCTGCCGGCCCTGGTTCCCAGAAGCACGAATTCAATATCTTGCGCGACCCGCGCCCACGTATGGTGTTGCAGGACGAATTCTCTTCCTCTCCTGGCTGTTTCCTCCAGAATCTCAGGATCCGACAACGCGGCAAGTATCCCTCTGGCGACCAAAGGAGGTCCGACATCATCATGGTGCAAGAAAGGTGGAGACCCAGCAGCTTCTGCTGCCGTGCCCAGCATGTCGCAATCGTTGGCAAGCACAAGAACAGGTCTTTCGCAGGCCAAATACTCGAAGACCTTCAAGGGAGAAACACTCTGGCGGGGGCTGCCGGGGCGATACATGAACAGGCAAAGGTCGGACGCACAAATGTACTTCGGGATTGTCTCGTACGGTCGCGCGCCGGTGAAAAGGAAGTGTTCACCAAGTTTCGCGACTTTGACCATCTCCTCGCACCGTCTTCTCTCCTGACCGTCGCCCACAAGCAGAAAGACGACCTCCGGCCTTCCAGCAATGACAGCCGGAGCGGCTTTGACGATATTCTCAATGGCGTGATACCGAAAAAAACTGCCAACATAGCAAATGTACTTTCGCGCATGGCTTAGCCCTGTCTCAGAACGACACCTGAACTTGTCCAAGGGCCGGAACAGAGTGTCATTCGCGCCGTTCTGCACCACCGCTACCCGTTCCGGTCGCAGGGAATAGCACTCGATGAGTACCCTCTTCATTCTCGCTGTAACTGTAACCACCGCGCTTGCCGCACGCAAGTCGATTCGCTGGAATATTGCTCGAAGCTTGTCTCTCAATTTGCGCTGCACAGGAGCATTCTCTTCGTCGCCCGGCAGACCATTCACCTCGACGACCCTTGGAATCTGCATAAGCAGCGCCGCGATACGGAGTCCGAATCCGAAGGGAATCTCACGCTCGTAGATCACGTGGATCCTGTGTCGCAATGTGACACACACGATGTAGACAAAGAGGAGAACATGAAAGACCAGCGGTCTGAGTACGGGCACCTGTGGCACAGGAAGGCGGAAGGAATCCCTATGGCCAGGTGCAGTTGTTTCAGATCTTCCATGCTTCGTACTTACCAGAAGTACCCTGTGCCCGCGCCTTCTAAGACCATTGACCGTCTCCAGGACGTGCGTCGTTCCAGCGAACTGCTGGGACAGGTCCACGGCGCATGCGTATAGAATATTCATCTTCGAAGTCCACTCAGTGCTTTGTCGGCCTCTAATGCGTCTTCATTGATCAACCGAGTCTGACGTTGGTTCACATGATCATGTTCCGCTGGCGGCGGACGCCGACTACCTTCCTGTCGCCCGGCGGGCCCGACCGTCCGCTTCGGCGGCCGCCAGGATTTCCGCGAGTCGCGGCACTTGGATGCTTCTCTCGTACCTGGCGACCTCTTCCCTGGACGGCTCGACCTTCAGTCCACCCTCTGCCCATTTCCGATAGAGACAGCCAAGAAGATTCTCGACCTCCTCGGGCCTGTCAGGAGGTACGACGAACCCCGTGCGCGTGCGCCTCACGATGTCGGCAGCCAGACCCTCAGGCGGCACAAGCGCCAGTATCGGCTTTCCCGTGGCAATGTACTCGTACAGCTTACCCGGCAGCGTACGCGGCGCGTCATGGCGTATGAGAAGAAGAAGAAGGTCGGCCGTGTGCATCAGCCGAAGCGCATCGTGACGCTCCAGGTAGCCCAGATACTCGAACCAACTTTCGCGACCTCTGCGGTACTTCCCCACCCGCCAAGGATAGCCCGCCATGCAGAACCTGAACCGCTTTCTATCGATTGCGCCGCGTGTGAGGAGGCGATCACAGACTTCGAAGAAAGTCGAGCCATCCATGGTCGAGTGAAAGACGCCCACATAGACGACCTTAAGCACGTCACTGTCCGGGAGAGTGCGCGGCCCATCGGATCGCGCGGTGGGCCGCGGGTCGAGGGCCGCCGCGGCAGCGTCCGCAAACTCGTCCGCATCGAAGCCGTTCTCGATCGTAGCGTATTTCGACGCGTTTGCAGGGTCTTCTTCGACCATCATCCTCGTGTGCGCGGGGCTGAGCGTTATCACGCCATCAGCCGTGCGGGCGACCTGCCTTTCGAGCCTGGCGTGGGCGGCTGCCCGCAACCCGCCGCCACGCACGGGCGCGTATGGGTTGGTGAACCACTCATTCCGGTAGTCGACAACCCAGGGCAACCGAAGTCTGCGCTTCAGATAGAGTCCGATCAACTGCGCCGTCTCCGGCGGGGATGTCGTATAGACAACGTCGATCCTCTTCTCACGACATATGCGCAGCGCAGCCCGAACGGCGAAGGGGAACCAGCCGATCTTGTCGTCCGGAAACAGGACGGCCTTGCCAATCAGTGCGGCAACTCGATGGAGCCGAAGTCCCCACAGGGCCTTGAAGAGCAACACCGGGGACAGCATCCCGGTGCGCACGACCGTCACGGACGGAGGAACGCGGGCACAGGTACTCCGGTCAATCCCGTACGCGGGGTCGGAACCTACCGTCAGCACGGTCGGTTCCCAGCCGAAGGACGGCAAATGCCTCACGAAACTGACGGCGCGCTGGACTCCTGCAGTCGCCAGCGGGGGAAACGAATGCGTGATGAACAGGACTCTCTTCATGACGAGAACACCGCACTTCCGATCTGGTACCGCGGGCACACGCTCCGGCGTCCCTTCGGACGGCATGGGATCACCGGACCGCCGGGCATGCATGTCACGCGGGAAAACACTCGAATATGCCGTCGCGATTCAATCCGTATCGCTGGATCTCGTCTCTGTCGAACATGGAACGCGGTGTCACCAACGCGGTCCGAAAACCGCTCTTCCGAAAGAGCTCAAGTATGTCCAGACCATACTTTCGGATGTGCAGGCTGTCAAGGGGGTCCGGGCACGAGTACTGGAGCGTTGGTTTCCCACCCGCTCGAAGCGGTACGTGCAGATACAGAACGCCTTCGCAACCGAGCACCCGCCTCATCTCCCCTAATGCTACCAAGTCCCTGCGCACATAGTCAAGAACATTGAAGACGATCAGCGACGAGGCGGCCGCGGTCCTCAGGGGAATCGCTGCAAGGTCCGCCTTGAGATCCACAGAGGACTCGCATAGGTCGGCAGTCACATACCGCCGCCCGAGTTTCGGTCTCAGCATGGAAGACACCCACGGCTCGGGCGCGAAATGCACGACCGACCCGTCCGGCGGAATGCTCGCCAGCTTCCGCTGAAAAAAGAGAAAGAACCATCGGTGCTTCTCATGTGCGCGGCAGTCCGGGCAGACGGAGTCCGTCTTGTAGTAGCCGATCACGTCATGGAACAGGTATCTTCTTCCCCGCCATCCGCAGCACGGGCACTCGAACCTGGCCGCCAGGGGCAGGCGATTGTACGCCCGTAGCACCATGTTTCCAAAGTAGACGTACAGGCCGATCAGAGCTGGTCTCCATCCGAGCGTCCTGATCCTGCGCACGGCGTTGCCACACAAGTCCAGCGCGGCCCGGAGGACGCGCCGGGGAAGTGACCAGCTCTGACGATCATGGCAGTTACGGTCCATACAGGATTCTCAAACCATCCGTCCGATTGCGCTAGCCCGCATTATTTACGAACGCGGCGACATGCGCCCCGAGTTCGTAGTGACGCCGTAAGGCGTTGTCCAATCGAGCGCCTGACGGCGCCAC
>JAVHLO010000208.1 GCA_031082105.1 Planctomycetota bacterium | reverse complement strand
TGGTCGACCGGGAAGAACGCAAAGCTGCTGCTCATGGCGCCCGCAACGGACTTGTCGGCAAACACGCCCTTCATCCCGTCGTCGGCTTCGTTGCCCTCCCTGAAGAAATGGATCACCACCAGCCGGTCCATCGCCTTCGCCTTGTTGACCGCCGCCGTGATCGCGTCGTCGGCCCCCTCGAAATCCGACATCTGGAAGACCGGGCACGCAGCCTGCTTCTTGCCGGATTTCGACGTCGCATCCAGCAGAAACGTCTTGAAATCGTCGGGCGTCATGTACCCGCCCTTCGAGGCGAGCACCGTCCCGTCGGAATCGAAGACCATCCAGTGCGGTATCCCGTCGACGCCGTACGTCGACGTGCACTCCTGGTGCCGCTCGAACTTGCCGACGTCCAGCTTCACGTAGTAGAATCCGCGCGCGACCATCTCCTTCACGTCCTCGTCCGCCATCGTCTCGTCCATCTTCACACACCACGGGCACCAGTCGCCGTAGAAGTCGACGAGCAGGAGCTTGTTCTCCGCGTTCGCCTTCTCGAGCGATTCCTCCAGGTCCGGGTGGATGCCCATCTCGCTCTCGAGCCACTTCGCGACGTCCTCGACGGCCCTCCAGAGGTTCGCCTTGAACTCGTCCACGGGCGCGTAACCGGCCTGAGACATCACGATCTCGCCGTCCGGCCGGAGTACGATCACGTGCGGCAAGCCTTCGACACCGTAGTAGGACATGCACTCCTTGTGCCGCTCGAACTTGCCCACGTCCAGCTTCACGTAGTGGAAGAAGTTCGTCATCAGCTCCTTGACGTCCGCGTTCTCGAACGTCTCGTCCATCTTTGTACACCACGGACACCAGTCGCCGTAGAAGTCCACGAGCAACAACTTGCCGGCCCGTGTCGCCTCGTCGAAGGCGTTCTTGATGTCGGGGTGGACAGTCCTTCCTTCGTCCTTGCCCTCCTTCTTCCCTCCGCTCTTGCCGAGCGCATCCTTGAGGAAGGTGGTCAGGTTCGCCGCGTCAAGGTATCCGCCGTTGGTGGCGATGACCTCGCCCGCAGGATCGAAGACGGCGATGAATGGAATTCCCTCGACGCTGTACTGCTTGCAGCAGTCCTGATGTTTGTCGAACTGGCCGACATCGAGCTTGAAGTAGTGGAAGCCCGACTTCATCAGCTCCTTCACCCCAGCGTCTTCGAACGACTCGTCCATCTTGACGCACCAAGGGCACCAGTCGCCGTAGAAATCGACGAGCAGGAGCTTCCCCTCCCTGTTGGCATCCGCGAGCGGGCCGGTGAGGTCGTCGTGGATCTGCGCCGGCAGCACGGGCAGGAACGCCAGGAACAGGATGAGCACGGCAACGGCCGACGCGATTTGTCCGAGGGTCTTCATGCGGGCACCTCCAGAAATGAGTTGGAAAACACGCGCGTGACAGTGTGAGGCCGGGTGCTCCCGACCTCACGGCTATTGTCCAACGATTATATGCTCCCGTGGCGCAGAAGTCAATGTTCAGTGTGCGCGCGGGGTCGGGCAGTTCGTAGTGACGCCGCAAGGCGTTGTCCACTCGAGCGCCTGACGGCGCCGCTACAAACTGTCGGCCTTGGTAGGGACTGAGAGGTGGGTGCCGACATGCGGAGCGGTCTCGCCGGACGGCTACTGCGAGTGCCGGAAGTACCTGAGCTCCGCGGCGGCGTCGAGGAAGGCGGCGAGCGTCCGAAGCTCGGCCAGCTCGATATCGATGATGCGGTTCTCTTCTTCGAGCAGCGCAAGTCGCGAGATCCCGCCGAGCCGATGTTGTTCTCTTGTGGCCTCGAGCGCCGCGCGCGAGCGCGGTAGGATTTCGTTGCGGAACTTCGCGGCGGCGCGGCTTGTGGTCTCGTAGCCTGCCGACGCCGACGAATGGCGCGCCGTCAGGCTGTTGCGCACGTCCTCCATCTCCGCGCCGAGCGCGCTTGCCTCGCGTTGCGCCTCTGCGATCCGGCCTGTGTTCGCGTTGAACAGCGGGAGAACGAGCCCGATGCCGACCCCGCCGAATTCGGCGTCCTTATCTCCGGACCGCATGTAGCCGAGTTCGAGGTCGAGGTCCGGGATCGGCTCGACCTGTGCCTCGCGGATGCGCTCGGTGGCGACGGCCCACCTGGCGCGGGCGATGAGCATCTCAGGATGATCTTCAAGCGAGGTCGTCGGCCGGGGCGCGGTGGGCTCTCGGCCGGTATCGGAGGCGGCCGGCTCGCGGTTTGGCGCGATCGGGCCGGTCTCCGGCTTCGAGGGCGATTGCGGTTCGAGTTCCGGGCCGGCAGGGGGAACCGAGACGAATTCCGGCGCGCTCGCCGCAGAAAGGAGCTCGTCAGCCGCCTGACCCGGCTCGTCCGCGTACTGGAGTTCCGTGTCCGGCGGAAGGGCGAGCAGCCGGCGAAGCAGGTTTTCGGCCGCGGCCAGTTCTTTCTCCTGCTCGAGCACTTCGACGCTCATCTTCGGCGGCTCGGTCTGCTCCCGGGCGAGCTGGAGGTCGGAGACGCCGCCGGCCGAATGCGCCTGGGTCAGGATTGTCAATCTGGCCTCGGCGTTCGACAGTTTCTGCTTCAAGAGCCGGATTCTCGCGCGCTCGACGACGACTGAGTAGTAGGCGCGTTCGGACTCGAGGACGAGCGACTCGAACTTCGTTTCGCGGACGGCCCGGGCGAACTCGATCTCCGCGCCTGCGCGGCGGACTCGCGCTTCGCGCTTTCCGCCCAGCTCGATCGGTTGACTGAGACCGATCGAGCGGTTGCTCTCTTCGAAGTCGGGTTCCTCGATGTTCATCATCTCTGCGCGCAGGCCGACCTTGGGGTTCTTGTATGAGGAGGCCTGCTCCTGGGCGTGGCGCGCGGCGGCGACCCGCTCCCGGTAGGCGCGAAACTCAGGGTTCCGCTCCGCAATTATCATGCGGAGGTCGGTCGCGTGCAGCGCCAGTGCTTCGGGAAGGCCTTCGGCGGGTGCGGTCGTCGATCCGCCCTGCGGTCCCGGCACGGAAGCGGGGTTCCTTTCCCACCCGCTCTCCCAGCGGTCTTCGGGCATGACATCATTGTAGAGCCGGCGCGCCCCGCAGGCGCAAAGGCTGCTCGCTGCAATGGCCGACACAAGCAAGATCAAGAATCGCATGCGACGCAAGTCCGGGTCCTCCTGGGACCATGAATCCACCGGAACCGGAGCAAGAACCAAGACATTGACAACCCGGAGACCGCCACGACGCCAAGGAAATCAAGAGAAAGCCGGGATTCTCGCGGATTTCCAACGTATCCGGTCTACGATTCCTCGTGGAATCCCGACAGGGACTGTCCCGCCAGGGGCGGGATTCGCCTGAGGCGGAAACGAGACTTGCACGAGACCGGAAGCTCTGTTGTCTCGTCAGAGTCTCTTGAAGTCCCTGTTTCAGCACCTTGATTCGTGAACCGGGATCGACGGAGAGTATCGGCGCTCTTCCTGTGAAGAGCCAAAGCGGCGGACGGCCGCCGCGGTCCAAAGTCCTGTTACCCCGCGCGCAGCGCATCCGGGACCCTCACCCGGATGGCATGGTAGGCGGGGATGATCCCACCGAGGAGGCCGATGGCTGACGTCATCGCGAACATCGCAAGCAGTACCGACACGTCGAATTCGACGACGAACGCGCGCTGTGACATCCTGATGGGCACTCCGCTGAACAGCCAGACAGCCACGCACGCCAGTATTCCGCCCGCGATCGCGATGAACATCGACTCCAGCACGATGGCGACGAGGATGTGCCGGCCGCGAAAGCCGAGCACACGAAGCGAAGCTACCTCCTGCATGCGCGACCTGATCGCCGCGAACATCGTGTTCAGTCCGATGAAAAGCCCCCCCGCGGCCATGATTGCCGTCACGAGCATCGCAAGCCGCTGCATCTGCACAAACGTCTTTGCATACTCGTCGTAGAATTCCGTCTCTGAAAACGCATTATACAAAACATCCGTCCGCTTTTTCAAGGACTGCACGACATCCTGGACGAGCGCGGGATTCTCGAGCTTGAGCGAGATGGTCGAGTATGTCTTCTTCCGGATGGTCGTCTGGAGTTCTCCCGCATCGACCCAGATTTCCGACTCCATGAGCGTTCCCGGCGCGGCGAACACGCCGACGACTTTCCAGTTTCTCTCTCCGAATCGGATCGTGCGTCCCACAGCCAGCGCGTCCTCGGGCACGCCCAGGCGCACGTAGGCGAGCCGGCCGACAACCGCGGTCTCGCTGTCGAGCGACACTTCACCTGAGATCATCTTCACCTGTTCGTGAACCAGGAAAGCGGCGGACGTGACGCCGCGAACCGATGCGCTCTTCTCCTCGTTGAGGCCCGGGTATCCCGGGAACGTCACTAACGCGCCGTGAAACACTTCCGGCGACACGTACGGTTCGCCGTTCTCGTCGGATGTCCTGAGACCCTGGATGCTGTAGAGCGGGGCGACGTCCGACGGCACGATGGAGGAGAACATCGTGGTCGTCGCTTTTCTGCTGAGCAGCAGGACGTTGTCCGGCGAGCCGCTGTTCTTCATGGACCGCACCATGCCGAGGGTGACCGCCAGCATCAACCCCGCGACAAGCGCGACCAGCGCCACACCCAGGATGGTCAACGCCGTGCGGGTCCGCCGCACGAGCACGTTGCGAACAGTGTACTTCAGCGGAAGAGCCATTGTTTCGACCTCATGTCACTACCATTTGCCATTTATCATTTCTCATTGGCCATTGGTCATTGATGCTCCTGGTCTCTTGCAAGACCGTATTGGTGGAGCACCAATCAGGCAAATGAAAGATGAGAAATGCGCAATGACCAATGAAAAATGTCGGCTAGTCCACATGGCGGAGCGAATGGGCCACGTTCCGCCTCGACGACGCTATTGCCGGGACGAGACCGCCCGCGAGCCCGAGCGCGCCGATGACCACGGCCACCAGGAATATCATCTCAGGCGCAAGCGCGAACCGGATCGACATTCCGCAGACCGCTATTACGAACCGGCCGAACGTGAAGGCCAGCCATGCGATGAGCAATCCGACGGCGCCGCCGATCACGGAGATCGTGAATGACTCGGCCAGCACTGTCCCCATGATGCTTCGCCGGGTGAACCCCAGCGTCCTGAGGACGGCGATCTCTCTGATCCTGTCGCGGGTGGCCATCGAGATGGTGTTGCCGATCGCAACGAGCAGGACGAGCAGGGTCGCGACGGCCACTATTCGGGCGTACTCCATCATGCCGGCGAGGTCCTCGAACGCCGAACCCATGAACGCCTTTTCGCTGAGCGTGCGTGTCTTGACCGTGGCGGGCAGCGTGTCGATCTCCGCCGCAACCTGTTCGGGGTTCACGCCGTCCTTCACCTTGACCTGGAACTGGCTGCTGATCCCCTGAGCGTCAACGCATTCCTGGAGGAACCTGCGCCCGACGAGCACAACGTTGTCGTATACGGTTCCGCCTGTCGTGTAGATTCCGCGGACCGTGAACGAGACGCCCTCGAGCTTCGGCAGCGTCACGTACTCGCCCACCTTGTAACCGAATCGCCTCGCCATCTCAACGCCCATGAGCGCGCCGCTCTTGTCCGCCTTGAAGTCCTCGACGGCCGCGGCGTCCACGTCGAAGGCCCTGAAGCGCTGGAACGATTCCTTGTCGATTCCATAGACCGCCACGAGGTCCGCGGTCGCCTTGCACTCGCTCATGACGAGCCTCACCGGCATCACCACCTCAACCTGAGGCAGTTGCCCGATCGCCGCCGCCGCGGTGTCGGGCAGCTCGCTCTTCGACGGTCACCAGTGGCCTTCCTGTTGCACGATCAGGTTCTGTTTGCCGCTCGATTCGTTGAGAACCACGTTCAGGCTCGCGTCGAGCGTGTAAAAGAACGTGAACAGCGTAACGGCCACGGTGACGCCGGCCACCGTCAACAGCGTTCTCGTCCTGTTCCTTGCGAGGTTCTTCCAGGCGAGCGACAGGAACGACAGGCGCATCATAGACCTCATGAAGAAGACTACCGGAATTTGGATTTTAGATTGTCGGACCGGCCGGGACTATTGGCGAAAGTTCGACAACTCACGACAGAATGTCAAGCTTGTAGCAAGCCACGAACGCCAAGAACGCCAGGAATCATCAGGAAGCAAGATCCGGCCGGATACGCCGAAAAGTCTCGAAAACGCCAGGGCCTTCGTGATTTCCATGGCGTCTTGGCGGTTTCCGGGTTGACAAGATCTTGAATTCTGTTTCAGCTCTTGTGGACTCAGGATTCTAGCCCGGATCATTCGTGTATCAGGGAAAAAGCCCGACAGCTTGTCATTCCGAACTTGGTTCGGAATCTCCATTG
>JAVHLO010000207.1 GCA_031082105.1 Planctomycetota bacterium | reverse complement strand
TGAATGAGCACACTTGAACGAGCCATCGAGATCGCGGCGCGGGCACATGCGGGCCAAGTTGACAAAGCTGGTGCACCCTATGTGCTTCATCCTATCCGGGTCATGCTCCGCGTTCAGACGGTCGAGCAGCGAATTGCAGCCATTCTCCACGATGTCGTAGAAGATACCGATGTGACGCTTGGTGACCTCAGACGTAAGGGCTTCTCGCTTCGAGTCATCGCTGCCGTTGAGGCGCTGACTCGACGCTCCAATGAGGCATACGACGACTTTGTCACCAGGGCATCCAAGAATGCCATCGCGAAGCGAGTTAAACTTGCAGACCTCGAAGACAATCTCGACATGAGTCGGCTTCCACACCCTAGTCCGCGAGACCTTCATCGTTTGAAAAGGTATCGACGCGCGAAGAAGCGGCTATCAAAGTGACCGCCGGCCTAACAACCGGCTGAAGCTGGCGGCGCGCGGGAGGCCCGTGGCGAGTGCGCGGTTGCGTTCGCGCGCCGCAGCTTGGCCGGGGCGTTCGGGCGACGCTTCGCGTCGCCCGAACGGGGCAGCGGCTGGTCGCCGCTGTTTCGGTCCGCGAAGCGCGTTCCCCGCTTCGGCGGGGCTACACCGGATAGCCGCGCATCCCGCCTCAGCGGGACTCGCAGCCGCCGGTGAGCCGCGGTCCCGTTAGCCCGACGAAGAGGAGAAGATAGCGCAATGCATTGTCCGGCCAGTCGAAGAGCCCGTCCGAGACTCGTGATCCTGATGTTGGCGCTACTGCCTTCGCTCATTATCCCGCTCATTGTCACTTCGTGTCGAGGCAATGCCGGCCAAGATGGGAATGGTCGAGGAGCCACTACTGCGACGCTGGGACCGGAGGAGGAGATCCGATTCACAAGCGGATCAACCAGTCTTGCGGGCACTCTTTTCCGGCCGGCCGAGAGAATCGACTGCCCGGCTGTCGTGGTGCTCGCAGGGAGTGATAGGAGCAGACGTGGCGAACTGCGGACTGCAATTGCCAGACACTTCGCAGCCCATGGCGTGGCCGCACTGGTCTACGATAGCCCCGGGACGGGTTCTTCAAGCGGCAATGCACTGCTTCAGAGTAGCGCTGATAGAGTCGCGGAGGCGTTGTCCGCCGTCGCCTACGTTCAAAGCCTGCCCGGCATTCGTTCCACGGCGGTTGGGCTTTTTGGGGGTAGTGAAGGAGCGAACGTCGCTCTGATGGCCTGTGCGGGGAACAACGGAGTGGCATTCGTTATCCCAGTGTCAAGTTCTTTGGGTGTGTCGATACTCGACATCCTGAGATACAGCGCCGAGAAGAAGGGTTACGAACAGGGACTCACCCCTGACGAGATCGCCCAGGCGACGACGTTCAAAGAGATCGCGTTCGTACTCTTGAGTGGCGTAGCGATAGTCGAATGGCCATTGGTCGAATCAAGAGTGAAACAATGGGACGACCCTGCCTGGCCGGCGTTCATCGATCTTGCCAGGCAACGTGGAAGAGAGTTGACGCAGATCGAGAAACAAGCGTTTTTGGACTCATTCAGGACGATTGTCGCGCACTTTGTGACTCAACGATGGTTTGCCGTGGTGGATGAAGGGAACGCCGTCCAACGAATGCTTGGCCTGGATACGAACACGTTTTTTGGTTTGCTTGAGTCGGGGCGGTATTCTCGCGATTGGGAAAGGAGTCTCTGCTTCGGCGATGCAGACATTCGAATTCCAGTGCTTGCCATCTGGGGAGAAGAAGATTCGTTCCTGCCGCCCCATCAGAGCGCAGAAAGGTTGAAGAAATACCTAGCGGATTCAAACCATTCCGACTATGAAGTGATTGTCTTCAAGGATGCGAGTCACTTCTTGACCCTGCCGGGGTCGAGATCCGATTTCGTGCCGGGCTACCTCGACACGATGGTAAACTGGGTGCGCAAGCGCTTCGACTCTGAGGCTCCTTCCCGGCCGCAGAACAGCAGTGAACGCGCGCCCTGACAACCGGATGAACCTGACGGTCCGCTTCGGGGCACGCAGGTTATCCTGGGCGTTAGGTCGCTGACGAAGCTATCACTAGCCCGTCTTATTCATGAAGAAACGAGGACATGTCATTCCCGCGAAAGCGGGAATCCAGAAAGCAGTACGAAAGCACAAGGGCACAACTGGATTCCGACAGTCTCGATCGCGTCAGTGGTCCGCTGGATTCCCGCTTTCGCGGGAATGACAGTCGGCATTCTGTTGGCTGCTCCAATTCAAGCAAACCACAGGCCGGCATTTGTGAGACCGTTTCCAGTCAAACGCGCACGCCTGCCCAGCGCGCGGAGCGGCGCGCGCTGCGCGTCTCACCGTTTCATGTGTTCGAGCTTCCAGTACGCCTCCAGGAGCAGTTGCCTTGCCGTTGAGTTCACGTCCGCGCGCGCCAGGTGCTGCATCACGATGACCGGCCCCGGCCCTTGAGCATCCCCCTCGGACCGCGTCTTGATCTCCAAGTCGCCGGCGAACCTGCTGACATTCTCGCTGCAGGCGAACAGGAAAATCCCGCATGTGCCCGGCACAACCGCACCGGGGTCCATGATGCCCGGCGCCATCCCGAGCATCGGGGCGTCCTCGCAGAGGCGCGCGGAGAACTCCTGGAGCTCCTTCGACTCTTTTCGCCGGTACACGGCCGCCGCCGTGGCCCGGCCGTCAATCGTCGCCCCGGTCGATGACAGGAAAAAGTACGTGTCCTCACAGAACCGGATCTTCTCGCGGCCCGAGCGGTTGTCGGCGATGACCAGCACCCACCAGAACTTGTCGCCGCACGGAAGGCGCGTCAGCCCCGAATTCAGGGTCGGCAGGAACCGCGCCATCGGCGTTACGAACAGGAGCGCGCCCTTGGGCATGCGCTCCCACCAGAGCGGACCCCCACAGCAGAGATCGCACGGCGATTGTCCAGATCCGCCACAGTGCGGACACTGCACCAGCTTCCCGCCTTCGCCAAAGCATGCCTGACACTCCTCGTTCCCGTCGGTGCAGAAACTGCACGGCATCATCCCCACTTGCTTGCACACACGACACGGGATGAGCCGCGCCTTCGAACTGTCGTCGTCTGCATCACACCAGCGTTCCTTGCCGCACCCCTCACAGTCCAGGCACGTGACCCGCCGGCTGCCCAGGCATTTCGTGCATCGCGTCCTGCTCGAGCTGTTGCAGTTCCCGCAGACCCGGCGGCCTGTGGCCCCCTTTCCGCGACACGCCATGCACTTGAAATGGCCCGAGCCCGAACACCTCACGCACACGCCCTTGGAATCCGTCCAGTGTCGGAGCGGGACACCGCCGCAGAGCAGACATGTCCACGCCGTGTTCCCGGACCCGCTGCACGCCTCGCACGTGTAGTAGGCCCTTCCGCCACAGAGCACGCACGGCACCTTGCCCCGCCCCTCGCAGAGCTTGCACGTGACGTTGGTGATATCGTCGGGGTTCGCGAGCGACTTCGGAACGACTCCGTTGGCGCAGAACTGGTTGGGGCACTTCTGGGTCTTCGTGCCGGCGCAGGCGCTGCAGGTCAACTTGCCTTGCCCGCTGCACGATCTGCACGTGCACTTGACCCGGCCGGTCTCGGCGCAGAGCGGGCACCGGGCCGGCCCTTCGTCGGTCTCATGCCCGGGTACGAGCGCGGAAAGCGTCTTCATCAGCGACGCCTGCGACGCCGGCGCCCCGGTCCCGGACGGCGTCGCCGGCTCGGCCGTGCCCGTCACGCCGCGTGTGTTGCGGATCATCTCGAGAAGCGTCTCGGCCTCCTCGCGGATGCCGGATACTCCCGAGCGTACGCCACGAAGCGCGGCCTTCTCGGCCTCCTCCCACTTGCACTCGACGGAGAGGCGCGTGATCTCCGACGAGAGGTTGCACCATTCCGTGCGCGCCGCGTTCTCCAGCCGCTTCCGTTCGCGGGCGGTCTCGTCGTTCCACCGGCCCGATTCGTCCAGCTCGAGCGGGATATCGCTCAGCGTGGCGATCGCCTCGCCGTACCGGCCTTCCTGTTCGAGTCGCGAGGCCCGCCCGGACCGTTCCTTGAACAGTGCCTCGGCCTCGTCGTCGACGGATTTCCCATACTGGGCGAGCAGCGCCTGGTATTCGGTCTCGAGTTCCGGCACTGACTCGAACCGCCCTTCGTGCCGGCGGAGCAGTTGAAGACAGGCGGAGTGATTCGACTGCGACTGTTCAAGTGATTCCTTCAGCGCCTTGAAATCGGCCTGGGCTCGGGAGACCGGATTGCCGTCATTTACCGGCTCGGTCGTGCGCGGGCCGGTTGTCCGTGGCGCGGACGTCGATCGCGTGTCGCGTGTGCGGTCGGAGAACTGCTCATCCGGCGGGTCAAGCCGCCTGACGATCGCGAGGGCGATGATGGCCAGGACAACGACGGCGGCCGCGACCCAGACGCCCTGCGGTATTGCGGGCAGGCCGGGCCGCAGCGGTGCGGCGGACGGAAACGAAGGGGCAGGGCGCGCCACGGGCGGCGCTACGGGTGTCGGCGCCGACGCAGCACGAGCCACGGGAGACATGACGGGCGTCGGCTCCGTGGCGGAGCGGGCCGCGGAAGACGCGATGGGTGTCGGCGCCAACTGCCTGCGGTCTCCCCCGCTTCGACGGTCAGGGAAGGGGATCTGTGTCTTCCCGTCCGCCGGCGGCCGCGCCACGCGGCGGTCAAGTCCGCTCCGGATGGGTGTGTCCTTGGGCACCTCGGACGCAGGCAGGATGGCGTTGGGGATGTAGACGACCGTGCCGCACACGCACTTGCAGTTCTTCCCGGCCAGACAGTCCGGAGCGAATGCAAAATGCCCGCATGACTGACACATGAAGGGAATGGGCATCGTCTACACAGATCCAAGGCATCCTACAGGGAGGCTCCCAGATGTCGAACGGCTCTCCCTCGGTAAAACCCCAAATTCGGCCCGCCAAATCCCAAGCCCCAAATCTCAACGAACACCCACAGTTGTCGGCTGTTCTCTTTATGTCGCATGAATTTCGCGCGCGGAATGCGCCGGATTCTCGGTCTCGAGAATCAACCGCACAGGCGCCAGGCTACGTTCGCGCACGTTCGGCATTCGGCTGGGATTTGGGTTTTGGGATTTTCTTGAGATTTGAGATTTGGGCATTGGGATTTCTTCTCTCATATCGCTGCAAGAGTGCCCGTAGCGGCCTAATACTTCCGCAACACACCGACGACGACGCCCTGGACGCGGACGTTCTTTGTGTAGAGAGGTGGCTGGCTCGGATTTGATGGCTGGAGGCGGACGCGCCCTTTCTCGGCGTAGAACCGTTTCAACGTGGCCTCGTTGTTGTCGAGCAGGGCGACGACCATTTCGCCGTTCTTCGCGGTCGCGCGCTTTTCGACGATGACGAAATCGCCGTCACGTATCTGTTCGCCGATCATCGAATCGCCCTTCACCTGGAGCATGAAGCACTCCTTGTAGAGCCGGAACATCTCGGCCAGGTCGACCGGCTCCTTCGTCTCGATCGCCTCGATAGGCTTCCCGGCCGCGATTGAACCGAGGAGCTGGACGGTGACGGCCTTGCGGTCGATCCGCGAGCCGACCGTGGCTGGCGAGATGAATGGGCGTTCGTATTTCATGTGTGGCGCCAAGCCGCCGGGGCGCGCTCCGCCCGGCGGGTGAGTCTGCAAGGCGAACCCAGCGGCCGCAGCGACGCCCGCGTGCTCCGCCCTGCGCCTGTTCGAGACGGCAGACTCGTGCGGTGATCGAGATTCGAGCGGGCCGGCGCTTGTCCTTTCCAGCACGGATTCGAACCCCGCTGGCCGGTGGTCAGCCTTGACAGGCGGGACGAAATTGATGAACTGCCGCTTTCCCAGGGTCCCGGCGGCGAGGCGGACCGATTTGATGACCTGCGAGGGGATGAGCAATTCGATGGTCCGCGCCGCGTAGCGCGGGCGGCGGATCGCGCCCTTCCGTTCGAGCGCGCGGAGGTGGAGCAGGGCAGTGGGCTTCGAGCACTCGAAGTAGTCGGCGATCTCCTGGACGGTCGGGGCGCATTTTCGCTTGCCGCGATACCCGTCGAGATACTTCAGGATCGCGAACTGGCGCGCCGTCAATGCAGGATTCAAGGCCATGTGCGCTTTCATCTAATGATCGGAAGATTTCAACTTTAGCAGGTTCCGTTCGGGATTGCAAGCAAAAGCGATGTGCGGAGACGCTTGCAGGTCGCGGCGAGCTCCACGACACTGGGAGAAGGTACAGAAATCAACCGGATTGATCTGGCGGCGATGTGCGTGGCTTGAAGCGAGGCGGTGTTGCCGATGGGGCTTTTTTGGGTCAAAATCATTTCACAAAAGCATGAAACAATGTGGTGCCACGCA
>JAVHLO010000206.1 GCA_031082105.1 Planctomycetota bacterium | reverse complement strand
GTCTCGAAGGCGAGGGCATTGGCATCGTTCGTTCCGCAGGTAGCCATTGCGCCGAAGGAGTTCCCGTTCTGCACGAACGCCGTTCCACCGATGTTCCCGCTGGTCATGACGGTCCCGCCCGTCGTGAATGTGTAGGTCTGGTCGCTGGCGAGATCACCCACGTCAAACGACCCATAGAATGTCGCGCCGGCGCTCTCGAGGATGAGCAGTTCCGAGCTGGCGTTGTTCAGGACGACGTCAAATGCGTTCGCCTGCGTCCAGTTGGCCGTCAGGTTGCCGAGCGCAAGGGTGACGTTCCCGTTCGCGCCGCCGTCCGTGATGCCGATCCCGCTGCCCGCGGTGAGCACGCGCTCCGACGTGAGCGTCCCATCGAGCGCAAGCGTGACGTACTGCGCGCCGGACGGCGCGCCGCCCACCGGGTTGCTCGTCCACGCGAGCGTGCCCGTGCCGTTTGTGGAAAGCACCTGACCGTTCGTGCCGTCCGCCGCGGGGAGCACCCACGTGAGGTCTGCGTTGATGAGGTCCGGCGCCTTCAATCCGACGTAGTTTGCGCCGCTCGCAACGAGCTCCCTGAACCGCACCTCGCCGGTCTCGCCGGGGTTCGTGCCGTAGGGGCTCAGGCGGACGCCGATCCCGGTGGTTCGAACCCCGGAGAGGGTGGGGTCGTTCGAGAACGCGGGCGCGGCGCCGGTCCCCGTGAGAACGGTCTCGTTTGCGCCGACAGCCGTGGCTTGGATCGCCGCCGCCCCATTCCCGTAGAGGACGCCATTGGCCGTCAGCGTCGTCACACCCGTTCCGCCGTAGCCGACCCCGATGGTGTTGCCGTTCCACGTGGAATTCGTAATCGTGCCGGCCGCGGAGATCCGTTCCGTGCCGTTCGTCAGTAGCGCGCCGGTGATGTTCAGGTTGGCACTGAAATTGAACCGCGCGTTGCCGTCGTCCCACTGGAGCGATGCGCCTGTGGCGCTTCCTCCTTCATAGAAGTAGATGTACTGCGAGACGTCAGGGCCGTCGTTTCTGAGATAGATCGCATCACCGGTGATCCGCAGGTCGGACGCGAGCCCGCCCATGAGCTTCAGGCAGTCGTTCATGCGGAAATACGTGTCGGCGTCGTTCCACTGGAAGTATCTTCCTGTCGCGGAGCCGCCTTCATAGAAGTAGATGTTCCGCGTCGCATCGCCGCCCTGGCTGCCGATCCGGATCTCGCTCGCGCCGAACGACGCCGTGATGTTGGCGTTGCCGGTCTGTTGCGTACCGGGCCAGGCGGCCTGGAGCTGGACGTAGTTGTTCGAACCCGTCGCGGGGGCGAACGCGGTGGAATCCTGGCCGTCAAGCAGGTCGGCGTCGAGCGTGCTCGTAGTGCCGTCGTTGCCGCTCGTCCATACCGTGCCGCCGGTCGTGAACGTGTAGCTCTGGTCGCCCGCGAGGTCGCCGACATCGAACGTCCCGTAGAATGTGGCGCCCGCGCTTTCGAGTATCCGGAGTTCCGATGCGGCGTTGTTGAGCGTCACGTCGAAGGCCCCGCCCTGGGTCCAGTTGGCGGTGAGGTTGCCAAGTGCAAGTGTGGCGTTCCCGTTCGCGCCGCCGTCGGTGAGGCCGAGTCCGCTTCCCGCGGTGAGCACTCGCTCGGACGTGAGGGTGCCGTCGAGCGCCATCGTGACATACTGCGCCCCGACCGGCGCGCCGCCGGCCGGGTTGCTGATCCACGAGAGCGAGCCCGCGCCGTTCGTCGCGAGCACCTGGTTCGCCGTTCCGTCTGCGGCCGGCAGGGTGTATGTGATGTTGGCCCCCTGAGCCTGCGCACGAAGGGCGGAGTAGTCCGTGCCGCTCCCGTTCGGTTCGTACAGGCGGAGTTCAGGCGCGGCGGCGGTCCCGCCAAGCCCCACGTTCCCTTCGAAGTACCCGGCCCAGTTCGTGCCCGCGGCGCTCGCCCTCGCGAACACGCCGTAGTTGGTTGTCGCAGCGCCGCTCGCGTTCGCGAACACCGCGTAGTTCGTCGTGCCGGTGCCCGTGGCGAGCGCTTCAACACCGTAGGATGTCGTTCCGCCTGAGCCTTCTGCATGCAGCGCCACGCGGTTGCCGCCTGTGCCGCCGCTGGCCGTACAGAACACGCCCCAGGCGTTACCGACCGCCCCGGCGTTGGTGGCGTTGAGCTGCGCGCCCATGTAACTTGTCCCGGCGCCGCCAGTGCCGTTCGCGACCGCATAGATGCCCATCCAACCGCCCTCGAACCAGCCGCCGTAGCCGTAGAAGTCCTGCGGTTTGGAGTAGCCCATCACGCCGATGGCGTCGAATAGTCCGGGCGGCTGGGCGATGCCGTACACGCCTGTTGCCGTGGCGGCGTTCTGCGTGCTGCGCCCGTAGACGCCGTACTGGCCGGCGGACGTCGCATAGAGGCCATTGCCCGCTGCGGACGTGACGGAAAGACCGCCCGTCGCCGCAGGGCTGGAGTTTGTGAATTGGTACAGGTAACCGGCCGCCGCTGCCGCAGTCGATGTGTCCGCCGCGTTGCGGGCCAGGTAGACAGTCGACCCGGCAGGGAGGTCCCCGGCCTGGATGCTCGACCACGCCATCGCTGTCCCGGAGGTCGACCGCAAGTACTGACCCGCGCCGGCAGGGGCGCCGCTCAGACCAAATGTGCCTCCGGCAGTGAAGTAGGGGACATTGCCCGCAGCCGTCGCGCCCCAGTTTTGGCCCGTCCCGCCATAGGTGCTGCCGACCGTGCCGGCGTTGATGTTCGAGGCGTTCGCGTAGTACGAGCCGTGCTGGCCGTCAACCATATCCGCGTTGAACGCGTAGGCGGACGACACCATCCTCGTCCGAGGCGTGAGTATCTCCGCGGCGATCTGGATTTCCAGCCATATATTCGGATTGGTGAAGACGTTGTCTGGTATGCCGCCGCCGGTGTTCGAGCCGAGGTTGTAGTTGTAGTAGCCGTTGTTCGTCGCAACGACAACGGGACCTTCGGCGAAGAGGAGGTTGCCGGGCGGGGTGGTGGCGGCGTCGTAGATCCGGAACGTGATGTTCTGGTTGCCGGTGAGCGGATTGCCGCCGTTGTCGAACAGTCGCCCCTGTACGTTCATCAACTCCTGGCTCGTCTGTGCCGCAGCCGGAGGACCTGTCATCAGCATAAGCAATAGCAGAACGGCAAAGGCCGCCGCCCATGCGTGACGCAGGATACCCGGGTTCCTCATGCTGATGGCTGACATTCTCAGTCTCCGTAGAACAAGTGGGTCAAAAAGCAAGAGCCAGTGACGCCGGCGTCTCAGTCTTGTGGTCGTCAAATCGGACACGCCGCCGTGTTTTCACTTCGCCGGAACCGGAGGCGGCTCGGCGCCTCGCGCGGGCGCCAAAAACTGATGACAGGCTGCGCCAGTCGGCTTCTGCGTGCGAACTCTAAACCGGCGCGTCGTGTCGCCTCGAGACGTAGTCGGAAGCCCCAACAAACCCAGCACTGTGTTTCGCAGTTGCTTGAGTGTGCAGGGCTTCGCAATCAACCTGTCGACTCCCAAGGCGTGCAGCCTCTCTTCGCGCGCATCGTCAAGATACGCCGACACCACAACCACCTTGAGACTCCAGTACTTATCCTTATTTCGGATTTTCTGCAACAACTCTTCACCATCCCCGTCGGGTAGTTTAATATCTAATAGCACCAAGTCAGGCCGGAAGTCGGCCATCTGGTAGCCTGCGTCGTACGCGGTGTGGGCCACTCTGGCCGGCAGGCCCGCCATTTCGAGCTGTTTCTGGACAAGCGCCGCAAACGGCTCGTTGTCTTCGACTATGAGGACACGGAAGATCTTGCGTCGGCCGGCAGCGACTTCACCCTTCTTACCGGGATTCACGCTGAATGGGGTCGGCGGCGGAGCTGCGCCGGCCGCATCCAGAGATATGAACTCGGCGAGCGCATCCTCGTGGATTCGGAAATGGCCGCCGGGGGTCTTGAACGTCTTGAGCAGACCTTTCCTTGCCGCCCGCAACAGCGTGTTTCTGTGGAGAGAAGTTGCCTGTGCCGCTTCGCCGGTAGTGTAGAATCTGGCCATGAGCCCGCTCCAAAGACGAGGCGGTTGTCCGCCGCCTCGTGTACTCCAAACTCCAGTTCCGGAGGTCGTCAGCCAGGGGTGCCGCACGGCAGCAATGCCATGCCCGCAAAGGCGCGGTTTGGGCAAGAGGTGCAATATGTGCATTATACAGGATTGAGTCCGGATTGTCAAGTGCAATTTGTGCTTCATGGGATTCTCCAGCACCGCGAGGTTGAGAACCCCGGCACCATGGCGGTGGGGACGCACAACAAGCAGACGGTGCAGCAGCAAGAGGAAGAAACTGGATCCCGATTGTCTCGGTCGCGTCGGTGATCCACCGGATTCCCGCAACCGAGATCCGCCTAGACGCCAGAGCGCCAAGGACGTCGAGAATCATGAAGCAGCATAATCCGACCGGATACGTCGGGAATTCGCAAAAAGGCAGGCGCTCTCTTGATTTCCCTGGTGTCTTGGCGGTTTCAGGGCCGTCAAGATCTTGAATTCTGTTGCGGATACTGCGGACGCAGTATCCTGGGCCTCCAGGCATTTGCGGTTTCCAGGTCGGGACGCAAATAGATTTGACTTGCAGCGGAGAAGGTGGTAACCTATTGGTAGGTCAGCCACTTCCCGGCGAAGCCGGCGGCGAATTGAAGAGAGGACCGAGGAGCGCATGGAAGAGCACGCATCACGACAGCAAGTGGTCATGTCGCGCCTGAAGCGAATTCGGGTGCGCATGCTGTTCCTCGACGTGGTCGACCGCGTGCTCTGGGGGATCTTCGCCGGGCTGGGGATCTTCTGGCTCGTCTTGCTCACCGAGAGGCTCTTCTACTTTCACATCCCGGTTCTCGCCCTCGGGGCGGAGCTCCTCGGCGTAGGGATGCTCGCCGGGATTCTCATGGCGCTGCTGCGGTTCCCCTCGCTCGAACATGTCGCCATCATCGCGGACGGCAACCTCGTCATGAAGGAACGGCTGTCGACCGCCCTGGCGCTCATCAGGGAGCGGCGGGGCCGGCCTTCTTCTGGGGAAGCTCGCGCAGAGTCTGGCGGAGTTTGCATGGAAGAGGCAGTACTCATCGACGCCGCGGAACGGGCTCGTCAGGCCGAGTTGGCGATGGCCGCGCCCATGCCGGTCCCACGCGCGTTGAGACTGCTGCCGATACCCATTTGTCTGTTTTTCGGCACCCTCTTCTTCATGCCGCAATTGGATCTGCTCGGGTCCGTGGAACGCGCTGACAAGGAGAAACAGCGCGTCGCGGCGCTCACGAAGAAGATCGAGCCGATGGAGAAGGCCAAGGAGCGACTCGAGAAGCTCGGCAAGGCCCGCGAGTTGAAAGAGGCGCAGAAAACCGCGGAGGAACTTGCGAAACTTGTCGAGGCGATGGAGACGAAGATGCCGGAGAAGAAGGAAATACTCGAGAAGCTGACGTCGATGAAGGACGAACTTGAAGAGCGGGCCAAGGGTCTGCAGGACAAGAAAGACATGGCCCGCGACCTCGCGAAGGCGCTTTCCGAGCAGGGCAAAGAAGGGAAGGAGGGCGAGGAGGATGAAGGGGAGAAGAGCGAGCTCGAGAAGCAGCTTGCGGAAGGACGGTTCGACGACGCCGCCAACAAGCTCGAGCAGCTCAAGGACAAGCTCGCAAAGGGTGAGATGTCCGAGGAGGAGAAGGCCGGCCTCCAGAAGGAACTCGAAAAGCTCGCTGACAAGATGGGCGACAAGCAGTCGCTGCAGGACCTCGCGAAGAAGCTCGCCGACGCGCAACGCGCCCTCGGCGAGAAAGACTTGAAGAGTCTGATGGACAAGCTCGGCGAGATGGCGAAGGACTTGAAGGACCTCGAGAGCTCGCTCTCCGACGCGGAGGGGCTCGAGCTTGCGCTTGACGAACTGGAGAACCTCAAGCAGGCAATGGCCGACACACAGGAAGGCGACGAGGGGACATGCCCGAGCTGCGGACAGAACATGGCCGAAGGTAAGGGCAAACCATGCCCCGGCAAGGGCAGCGGCGAAGGCTGAGACGAGGGCGAAACGGCCGGCGGCCGTTTTCGTGAAGGTGACGAGCGGCGTGACGGACCCGGAATGGGCGGTCCGGGCCGGGGCAAAGGGGGCAGGGCTGAGTTCGGCGATGAGGGCGACTTCGGATATGAAGACACAAAGATCCGCGGCCGCGTCGGCAAGGGTGAGATTATCGGATCGTACCTCATGCGTGGCACGCCGCTGAAGGGCGAGGCAAAGGTCGAGTTCGATAAGATCGTCGACAGCTACGCACGCGAGGCGGCGGATGCGCTCAGCTTCGAAGATATCCCGCACGGCTACCGGAAGTACGTCCAGG
>JAVHLO010000205.1 GCA_031082105.1 Planctomycetota bacterium | reverse complement strand
CCTCGACATTGTCGCCGGTAATCCACAGAAAGAGCATGTTGCCGAAGAGATGGAAGAAATCGCCGTGGAGGAACATGCTCGTGATGAGCGTCATGAGCGTCATCCTGGCGGGGACCATTCCGTACTCCATCACGACCGATTCATAGTCATCGGAGAGGCCGAACGCCAGGAATACGGCGATATTGGCCGCGAGGAGCAAGTAGTTCAGGTACGGCACTCGCCCGCGCGGATTGATATCGCCTACCGGAAACAGGAACATCTCATTTGTCTCCGTGACTGGACTACCAGATGACAATCCGCCACATGTGTTCGGCCTGAGTACGTCCCTCAGGGTCGCTGCGGACGGACGGGGTCGAATCGGAACACTTGAGCTTCAAGGTATACCTGCCCGGCTTGAGCCTGGCCGTGTCCGCCTTGTATGCGGCCTTGTACGTATCGCCCTTGTGCTTCTTGCCCTGCACGACCGTCAGGGCGGGCTTGTCCACCTTGACGCTCGGATCTTCGGGCTCGATCACGAACTCGACCCTTATCTCGGACTCGGATGGGATGAGCACATCCGCCTCGAACGTGAGCGCGGTTTTGGACGCGACGATGACCTCGTCGTATGTCTCGGGTTTCGGATTGGAGAGGAGCTTGACTTTTCCGTACATCTGGAGGAGGATGGCCTCGCGGCATACCGGGCAGAATGGGTTTTCGCCTCCCACTGCACGGCCTCGCATGGCGCACCAGCCGTAGGGTCGGTAGAACCCTGTCTTCGCGGCGAACGCGCCCTCGAAGAGACCGACGGGTCCGCCGGTCTGGTCGCCGCCCGTAGTGGGTATCGGCGTGGCGGGCTCGATCCAGTGTTTCCACTTGATCTTGCTCCGATCTGTCTCGCGCGTCACATTGGGGCAGGCGGGTTCGGTCTCGGGCGGCGGCCCGAACGGCGAGTCGACGAAATACTCGTCGCCGCATTTGCCGATCGCATGGCCCAGTTCATGGATGAGGCTCTGTAGTCCCCAGTCCGGTTCCCACGACTTGTCGGGCGTGCCGGCCGCAGGCGGCGAACCGCGCAGGCCGACGACCGCGAATCCCTTCTCCATCACAGATGAGCCCTTCTCGCCACGCTGGGCGAGGACGATGATGAAGTCGGGTTTGAGGTGCTTCTCGACTGCGCCGGAGACCTTGCCCCAGTCGACGGACATGACGCTGTTCTCGAACTTCGCGTTGAACGGCGTGTCCATCTCGACCTTGCGCTCCGGCACGTCGCAGCCGGTCTGGCGCGAGACGACGTTGAGCCGGTAGAAATTGAAAAAGTTCCAGTACTCCTTGAACGGCGATTCGCCCTTCATGATCTTCAATGCGAGCTGCACGTCCTTGCAGAAGAGGTCCTGGTCGTTGTCGCTTGTGAGCCCGTCGCCGTTGGTGTCCTCGGACTTCTTGCCGCGTTTTTCGAATGCCACGGTGTATCCTTCGCCGACGAAGACGACGTCGATCCGCGCGTCTTCGGGGCCGGTTGCCTGCAGCTTCTTGAACTGAAGGGCGGCGCCCGGCTTGAGCAGCTCTGCGGCCTCCGTGCCCTTCACGGTGCCGGCGTACTTTGCGGCGATCTGGCCCAGCGCCGGTATCGCCTTCGCATAGTCATCCGCGTCCAGCATCTTCTGCGCCTTGGTGAAGAGGTCCTGCGCCTTCTTCTCGTCGGCTTCGGACGCGGAGCACACGCGCCAGCCGACGGTAAATTGAAGCAGGCCAAGCGCGAGCCACATAGCCGGAAGAACCCGGCGTGCTGTTCCCATGACTCACCTCGAATATCTGCAAATATCGGATGAAAGTACCGGGATGCGGCGCGGTGCGCCGGCCCGTGGCAGCTACCGCGGTTTCGCGCGCGATGTCGCGGCCTGACGAAGGTACGCATCGATGAACATATCGAGGTCGCCGTCAAGGACCGAGTCGACCTTGCCGGTTTCGACTCCCGTCCTATGGTCCTTCACGAGCGTGTAGGGGTGCAGCACGTACGACCTGATCTGGCTGCCCCATGCGATGTCGCCCTTCTCGCTATAGAGCCGCTGCACTTCGGTTTCGCGCTCGCGCTCCTTCAGCAGATGGAGTCGCGCCTTGAGTAGTCGCATTGCGACTCGCCTGTTCGCGTGCTGTGACCGTTCGTTCTGACACTGCACGACGACGCCGGTCGGGATGTGTGTGATCCGGACCGCGGAGTCCGTCACGTTGACATGCTGCCCGCCGGCGCCGCCCGCGCGGTATGTGTCGACGCGCAGGTCGTCAGTCTTTATCGGGATGTCTTCCTCCTCGTGTTCGGGCACGGCGTCGACCGCGGCGAATGACGTGTGCCGCTTCTTGTTCGCGTCGTACGGCGAGATGCGCACGAGCCTGTGCACGCCGAGCTCCGCCCTGAGGTAGCCGTAGGCGTAGGGCCCCTTGACGGAGAGAGTCGCGCGTCTTATGCCCGCTTCTTCGCCTGCCAGATCGTCTATGAGCGTGTAGCCATACCCGTGGGAGTCGAACCACTTCGTGTACATCCGGAGGAGCATTTGCGCCCAGTCGCAAGCGTCCGTGCCGCCGGTGCCTGCGTACACGCCGAAGAACACGTCGTTGGCGTCGTCCTTGCCTGAGAAGGTCGTCTGGAGTTCGAAGTGTTCGAGCTGCTTTTCGAGTTTTGCCAGGTCGGAGAGCGCCTCCTGCATGCTTGCGGCATCGTCCGCCTCCGCGGCCATCTCGACGAGCGTTCGCGTATCCTCGGCCGCGCGGGTCATCTGCAGGCAGGGCTCGGTCGCCGCGCGCACGACCTTCAAGTGGTCGATCGTCTTCTGCGCGGTCTCCTGGTTCTCCCAGAAGTCGGGCGAGCCCATCTTCTCTTCAAGCTTCGCCTTCTCGGTGAGTTTGCCGGGCACGTCAAAGAGAGTCCCGCAACGTCGCAAGCCTCGCAAGGATACCGTCAAGTTTTTTGAGCAGTTCGGAACTCATCTTTGGCGCCTCAGAATGTGAACAAAACGACACGCGGTGTTCAGCTATTTCGCGCGAAAGGCGGAGAGCGTCTCCCCCTGGAGAATCAGCAGGTGCTCTCCGCAAAGAAACACGGCGGGCAAGGATGCGGAAGCGGGCAAGTCTCCCGAGCCGAGTGTCTGAACCAGCGCTCCCGTTCCCGCGTCGACGATGAACACGCGGGGCGTCCAACGTGTCGGCAACGTTGAGTCCTGCTGGTCGGCGGAGGAACCGTCGAAGACCAGGAATTTCCCGCTCGCGAGCGGGCGGAATTCGCTGCGCCGGTCGACCTGGGGCGGGGTGAATTGCATCCGGACTTCGCCTTCGAGCAGTTCCAACGCCTGGACTGTCGCGCTGCCTCTGCTCCGGTCTGTGAATACGGTGTAGACATGATCGTTCAGCACCCACCAGCCGCGCTGGATCCCGTCTGCGCCGACATCCCGCCTGAGGCGCATCTTGCCGGAGTCCAGATCCACGAGCACGAGCCTGTTTCTGGGCGTCCCCTGTTGGAAGTACACGAAGAGCCCGCTCGTCGAGGCAAAGAGGTCGCCCCCGGCGAACACGGGGCCGAGCCTCGTATTCCAGCGCTCCGCCCCGTCGGGGATCGCAATGGCGCGGGCGTAG
The DNA here is from genome assembly GCA_031082105.1 of Planctomycetota bacterium. Classification (GTDB taxonomy): domain Bacteria; phylum Planctomycetota; class MHYJ01; order JACQXL01; family JAVHLO01; genus JAVHLO01. The sequence continues at coordinate 2,777 of JAVHLO010000205.1, read as the reverse complement.
AGATCGGTTGTCACGACGACGACCGTATCGTGTGTCGCTGGTGCGATGGAATGGACGCGCCCGTTCAGTTGAATCCGCCGCGGCGCGTCTCCGGAGAGTCGCGGACACGCTATGAGGACGGGCCTCTGGACCGAGTGCAACACAAGGTAGTCACCGACGATCGACATTCCTTCGGAATGGAACTGCACGATGCTCTGGCGCCACCGAACGGCCCCGGTGTTTGCGTCGACCGTATGTACCCAGAGGTCGTCGGGACTTCGCGCGTCGAAAGTCGCGGCATGGACCATGCCGTCACAGAGCGCCATGTCCACGACGTGCGATTCAAAGGTCGTAGACCATGCGATCATGCCGGACATGAAATCGACGGCCACGAGCGTTGCGCCGGAAGAGAATATCAGGTACTGCTGATGAAGCCATGGCGTGGTATCCGTGACTCCGCCGGGCACCGGCAGTTCCCACTGGAGCGCGCCGGTCGAGGTGGAGAGGCATAGCACGTAGTCGGTCATCGCAAGAAACAGCCGGTCGAGTCCGAACCACTCGGTGGAGGGGTGGCGCCTGTCAATCGTACCCGGCACGAGGACCGTCAGCTTCTCGCCCTGGGTGGCGGCGTGTCTCCATACGAGCGACAGCGGAGGTGAGATGTCCTGCCGCGCTCCCGGCGGCGGCTGTTTGCCGACATAGAACTCGGTGTTGAGTCGACGTTCGACGAATTCGCGGACGGTCTGTTTTGCCCCTTCGGCATCGACCTCACGGTCCGCGAAACTCTGGAGCAGCGTGCGCAACACGTTTCGGGCGGCGGCGGGCATCCGCTTTGCCTCATACGCCTGAAGCAGCATGAGGTGGGCCTCGAGCTCGGACTTGGAGCCCGGAAACTGGCGGAGGAGCACGCGCAGTGCCTCCGTGACCGAATCCCAGCTCTTTTCCGCGGTCGCGTTCCGTGCAGCCTCCAGTAGGGCCTGCTCCGCGGCCTGGCTGTTGGGGAAGCTGGCGAAGACTCTCATGAATTTCTTGTGCAGTCCGCTCTTGCGAGCCGCTTCCAATGCCGCCGCGGCGTTCTTTTCGATCGCGGCATAGGGTGCGCGGCCATGGGCGGCAATCACCTTGGCTATCTCACCCTGCGCAAAATCACCGGCCCGGAGGGACTCGTACTCGACTTCGGGGTATGCGGCGATGATTTCCGAGTGTTGCGCAACGCAATCGTCGAGCGCGCCGGCCTTCAACAGGCGGGCGGCGTACTTCATTGTCGCCCGCACGTAGCACTCGCCGTCCGGCGCCCAGCGCTTGGCCGTTTCATAGTCCGATCGCGCCTGGGGCGTGATGCCGAACCCGCCGGCCTCGGCGGATTCGAGGTAGTGATCGAAGAGCGAACGCCTGCACTGGACCGTCAGGGCCGCCATTTCGCGGTCGCTCGATCTTGCCGCTAGACCGGCCGCCTTCTCTATCAGAGCAACTCCCTCCTGGCGCTTCGCCGTTCGCAAGTAGCTCTGCCCCACCCGGTAGAGCACGTCGGGCTTGTCCGGGTCCGCCGCCAGTTCCGCCGCAAGCGCTTGCTCGACCTTCTCCGGGGAGTAGAATGCGCGCAGTCCCTGGCTTGAGGCCGCAACAAGGGCGGTGTCGGTCAACACGACATTGGAGCCAAGCTGCTCGCCGCCCAGTGGCTGCCAGGCCCAGCGGTTGAGCAGCTTGCCCGAGGCCAGGTCGATTCTCATCAGCACCGTATTGCAGGGGACAAGCACGGAACCGCCGGCCAATGCGCCGCGTCCGTGGCACGACTCAGGCGACAGGAGACAGCGCCACTTCGGCGCCAACAGATTGCCGTCCTCCAACGACAGGGCGGCGACGACATGCGGGCATGAAACAACGACCGTGCGGCTGTCCGCGCCGAGCACGTGCTTGAAATCGCATGCGGCGCAGTCGCCGCGCATCTCCTCGCGCGCGCGCCTGGCCAGTTCCTTGCCCGTCAGCGCGTCGAAAACGTAGAGGAAGGGCGAATCGGTCGGCGTCACGATGAGCTTCCCGTCGGCGACGATGGGCGGGTTGTTCCACCAACCCTGAGGCCGGCGCGGCGGCATGTAGGCGTTGCGCGGCATCTGCGTCGGTATGTGCCTGTACCTGCTCAGCCATACGATCCGGCCGCTGGTGACGTCGAGCGCGGCGACGACTCCGATGTTCGAGCAGTAGTACACGATATCGCCGCAAACCGAGGCGGGCGAACCGACGGTCTCGCGGGTCGGGTTGTTGAACAGGTTAATGTCGAGTACCGCCGACGCAATGAACGTACTCCAGCGGAGCTTGCCGGTTGCCGGATCGATGCAGAATACATAGTGATCCGGCGGATCCGTCGTGTACAGCGCATGCGTCGCGCCGGCGTACAGCCAGTCGCCGACTGCGGCAGGCGCATGCGGGATACTGGCGGCGCCGGGAAAATCCGGAGTGCCCGGCTGCCCGCCGAGTTGCCACAGGATCTTGCGGGTCCGCGCATCGAACGCGAACAGCGCGCGCCTGGGGATCGGATATTTGACCGTCAGCCAACTGAGCCTCATCTCGTGCTCGCCGACGTGGGTGACGATATTGGCGAAGAGCCTGCCATTTGATAGAGTGCACGTATGATCGACGCGCTCGTCATCCATCACTTCTTCCGGTCCGTACTTGTTCTCTTCGTACTTCCATAGGAGTCTCTTGCCGGGACTCAAGAGGTCGTATGCGAATACCGCGAGGTCGTTATGGAGAAAGACAGCACCGAGCCCGACGACCATGCATCCTGTCGTCGGGCTCGG
>JAVHLO010000204.1 GCA_031082105.1 Planctomycetota bacterium | reverse complement strand
CTGACGAACCGGCGCGCCGGGGTGACAGCGATGGAACGGACCGGCTTGGGCGCCTCATCGGGGGAGAGCGCAAGCGCCGCACGACGCGGCGCGGTCCACAGGACGGCAATGCGCAAGAAGCGGCAAGGCCTACTTGCCGTTATCGGGCTTCACCTTGGGGAGTGACGGCGACGACTTGGACCCGCCGGCGGACGACTTCTTCGAGGCGTCGGTCTTCGGCTTCGAGTGCGACGCCGACGACTTCGACGCGCCGACCGAGGACTTCTTCTCTGGTTTCTCTTCCTGCTTCGCTTCGGCTTTCATCTCGGACTTCTCTTCCGGCTTCGACTCGGCCTTCAGTTCGGATTTCTTTTCCGCGTTTTCGGTCGCTGCCGAGGCCTGGATCTCCGCGATCCCCCATTCGAGCTTGAACTTGATGTCCGGCCCGAGCCGCAGCTCGCGCGGCCTGTCCTTGATGTCCGCAATGACCAGCTTCTCGATGCGCTGGCCGTCGACGAACGTCCCGTTCGCGCTCTTGTCCTCGACCTCGACGCTCTGCGAGTTGTAGAAACTTATCTTGACGTGCTGGCGCGAGACCTTGAGGAACGACTCGTTCTTCTTGCGTTCCTCGTGGGAGAGATCTTTGTATTTCTTGCACTTCTTGAGCGAGATATCCGCCTTGCTGCTCCGTCCGACGACCACGGTCTGACCGTACTCCAGCGGAAATACTTCGCCCTCGACCAGGTCGTTCACGCCTCTGAGGATCAGGGTCTCGGTGCTCATTGTACCCCCCGGTGAAATACGCATTGAACGAGGCGACTATACAACTTGCCGCTCGGATTGTCAAGAAAAGCATCGTCCCGCGCAAATCCTTGCTTTCGCGCGCGATTTTGCATATACTTGCCTCCGTGGTGGACGCGAACGGAGTACCGGATCGGATGCTGGCCGACAAGAAGATCAGTAAGGTGCTGGATACGCTCGGGGAGCGATACCCGGACCTCAAGTTCGCGGAGTTCAACCGCCGCGACCCGTTCCGCACGCTCGTCTCCTGCGTGATCAGCCAGCGTACGCGCGACGAACAGACCTTCGAGGTCGCCCGCCGGCTTTTCAGGCGGGCGCGGACGCCGCGCGGGATCGCGGCCCTCGGGACGCGCGAGTTGGAGTCGATCCTGCGCAGGTCGGGTTTCTACCGGCAGAAGGCGAGACACATTCGCGAGATCAGCCGGCTGATTGCCGCGCGACACGGCGGCGTGACTCCAAATACGATGGAAGAACTGCTCACGTTGCCCGGCGTGGGCCGGAAGACCGCGAACATCGTCCTGTCGTTCGGGTTCGGGATACCGGCCATCGCGGTCGACACCCACGTGCATCGCATATCGAACCGGTTGGGGATGGTCCGGACGAAGAATCCGGAGGAGACTGAGAGGGCACTGGAACGGCGGATCGAACGGTCAAAATGGATCTCGGTCAATAACCTGCTCGTCCGGCACGGTCAGGAGACCTGCAAGCCCATCCGTCCCTTGTGCGGTGCATGCGGACTCGCCGGCATCTGTGAAACAGGCCGGGCTCGCGGCTAAGCTGTCTTGCATAGTTTGTTCGGAATAGACTTGCGGCGCCGGCGAGCGCTTTTCGATCTGGCGGGTTGAGGAAATCCCAATGTGCAAAGCCCAAATCCCAACAAAATCCCAAATCTGAACTACCAACAGGAGCTAGAACGTGAAAGACAGTGCCTGCTGTGGAAGCAAACGATCTCCTTCCAGTTTGGCATTTTGAGATTTGGCGGTTTCTTGGGATTTGGAGGTTGGGATTTGGATTTTGGGATCTTGTTGGGATTTGGGCTTTGGGATTTTACGGAATGGGGTCAGATGTGCCCCCGACTTTCTGCTTATGGCTGTTTTTAATGCCCGACCCTGATCACTGCCCCGTCTATTCCGAAATAATCATGCAAGGTAGCTTAGGCGGTATTGTTCACTAATCTGGAGTCTTGAGGATCTGATTGAGCAAGCGCGAAAAGGCGGTTGCAGCGCTCGTGTTTCTCGTGCTCTGTGTGGTGGGGACGGTCGTACTCGTCATCGTCGCCGTGGAGGAATCTCCGCGCGAGCGGGTGCGACACTACCTGCCGATCATCGAGCGCAACTCGACCCGGTTCGGCGTGCCGGTGAACCTTGTCCAGGCGGTGATAGTCGCCGAGAGCAGCGCGCGGAGTCGCGCGGTTTCGCCGCGCGGCGCGCTGGGTCTGATGCAGTTGATGCCGGCGACGGCACGGGAGCTGGCCGGCAAGCTCGGACATGCGAAGATCGTCGACTCGGACTGCTTCGATCCCGAGCTGAACATAGAGCTGGGCACGTTCTACCTGGGCCAGTTGTTGCGCGACTTCAAGGACGATGTGACGCTCGCCCTTGCGGCCTACAATGCTGGCCCCACGCGGGTCAAGGAATGGCAACGCAGCGCGGGTCGCGTGTCCGGCGAAGAGGTCTTGCGCCTGAAAGGTTTTTCCGAGACGAAGGTCTATGTCCGGCGCGTGCTCGAGCTGAAAGAGGACTTCGACCGCGGACAGTGATGATTGCGCCGGGGCCGGCGCCGGAACAAGCGTTCGAGGACGGAAGTCATGGGTAAACCAGTATGCTGCCTGATAGTGAGCGTGTTTTGCGCGCTCATCCTGGTTGCGCAGGCGAGGGTCTCTGCCGACTACGACAAGGCGCAATGGGAACGCGTGAAGACGGCGTTCTGGCGCGATTACGAGGGGAAGGACTCGGGGGCGCGCGTCGCAGCCGTTCGGTCGCTCGGATTTCAGAACCATATCGAGGCGGCCAAGCTGCTCGTGAAGCTGCTCGATTTCAGAGACACCAGAACCGCCCGGATCGAACGCGAGCGCGCCAAGCTTGAACAGCAGTACGCCGGCTTGCTCACCAGGTTCGAGCGCGAGGCGCGAAGAGGGAAGGGCCAGATCGACTCGAGCCTTGCGGAGGAAGTCGCGGAGATGGAAATGCGGCTGCGGATCGTCGACGATGAGCTCAATTCGCTGCTCGGCGTGAGATACGTGGCGATCGATGCGCTGCAGGCGTTCACCGATTCCGAGTCCGTGCAGTGGATGTGCGGAACGCTCGCGACGGACAAGAACATCCGGATACGGACAGGCATCGCAGAGGCGCTCGGCGGTGTGAACTGCAAGAGCATCGATATCGGCGCAACGCTGCTGGCGACGTCGGTCGACAAGGACCCGCGCGTGCGGTCGGTATCGATCGACTCGCTCGACCGCCGCGTACCCGGGCGGCTGATTCTGCCTTGCGTCGGCGGCCATCTGCGCTGTGCGTCCGGCGTCGACGGCGAGACGCTCTGGGCGCAGGACTTCGACCAGCTTATCACGGGTCCGGTGCTCGTGGACGACGTCACGCTGGACGGGAGGGCGGACGTTGTCGTTGCTCTTGCCGACAAGTGTGTTCACGCGATCGGTATCGAGGACGGCAAGAAGATCTGGAGTTCCCAGCCGGCCGACTCTTCGAATCAGACGCTGGCGGTGTTGCAGACCGGCGGCGAGGCCGGCGCGCTCGTGATCGCCGCCGCGCCCTCGAAAGGCCTTGTCGCCTATTCCGGCGCCTCGGGCAGCCTGGTGTGGAAACACGAGGCGAACGGCGCGCTGCTTCACCCGGACGGCATCGGCGACCTGAACAACGACGGGTTTCCTGACATCGCGTTCTGTACGAACGACAAGAAGATCGTCGCGCTCGACGGCAAAACCCAGGCCCGGCTCTGGGAGGAGGCGGTGGCCGGCGAATTCCGCGCGGCGCCCGTTCGGATCGATATCGAAGGCGACGGCAAGTTCGAAGTGGTCGCGGTGACGCATGAGGGGACCTTCGTCGCGCTCGCGGGCGCCAACGGCAAGAAGGTATGGGACTTCGCGTTCTGGAAGGCCGGCGAGAACCAACCGGCGGACGGCAAGGAGAAGGACGAGGTGCTGTTCCTCCAGCCCGTGCAGCTCACGAGACGCGGGTCGTTCGATCTGCTCGGCGTCACCAGACGCGGGAAGATCGTCCTCCTGGCCGCGCGCGAGATCACGGCCAAATGGACCGCCACGTTGTCGTACGAGAGCCCGCTGCTCCCGCCGCTCATTGCCGATATCAACAGAGATGGTATCTTCGACGTCTACATCGGTTTTGAAGCTGCGGCTGGAGTGTGGTTGAACGGCGAGACCGGAAAGCAGTTGCGCGACGAACAGAAACCGAAAGTGAAGGTCGCCGCGACACTGGCCGACGCGAACCGGGACGGCCGGCTTGACTTCGTGGAAGGAACCGGCGAGAAGAAGGTCACCATCCGGCGCGACCTGGGCGACAGCGATCTGAGACCGGTCACCGTGAACGCAGAACTCCTCTTTCCCGCAGCAGCGTCGGAGATCGCAGTCGGGTCGGCGGACATCGAGAAGGTGTTGGTCGCGGCGCTGGCGGACAAGCACTGGCAGGTGCGCGCCTCGGCCGCCCGCGCGCTCGGCAGGCAGGGTTGCCGGTCCGCCGTGCAGCCGCTCATCGAAGCGCTGGCGAAGGAACAGGGCAGGCTCCGCGGTGATATCGATTCCGCGTTGAAGAACATCACTGGCGTCAGCTTCGGCGGAAGCTCGGAGGGCTGGCTCAACTGGTGGGCCGAGAACGCCGAAGGCTGGCAGTCCGGCTTTATCGGCCGCGCAAGGGCCGAGGCGACCGGACGGGCCGCGGCCGCGACAACGTTCTATACGATCGAGACCCTCTCGAAGAACCTCATCTTCGTGCTCGATATCTCGGGCAGCATGGCCGAGCCGACATCCGTCCACGCGTCGGGCACCGGCGCCGATGCGGATAAGCCCATGCGCAAGATCGATGTCGCCAAGACCGAGTTGAAAAAGGCGATCAAGCTGCTGCCTGAGGACGCGCGGTTCGGGATCATCGTCTACAGCTCGTCGGTCTTCGCGCTTACACCGGGGATGCTCGACGCCAAACCCGATATCAAGGCGAAGACGTACAAGGCCGTCGACGATCTTGAACCGACTGCGCAGACGAACATTTTCGGCGGGCTCGAGCGCGCGTTCGCCATGTGCGCCTCCGGCAAGAGCCTCGTCGACCAGGTGTATGAGCTCGGGGCCGATACGATCTTCTTCATGACGGATGGGCTCCCCACCGCCGGGCGATTCATCGACCCCACCAGCATCCTGGCGGAAGTCGCCAGGTGGAATGTCGAACGCAAACTCACAATTCACGCGATCGGGGTCGGAGAGCACGACAAGTCGTTCATGCGCCGCCTTGCGGAGAACAACGGCGGTCAGTACGTGAGCAAGTAGGGTAGCGAATTGGACCTTCAGCCCCGAGGGAGACTGATGATTGTCCATTTGTCACTTGTCATTTCTCATTTGTCGTTGGTAATTGGTGCCGGTGCCTGCTCGTGGAAACGCAGGCAGAGGACCAACCGCGCAAATGAGAAATGCCAAATGACCGATGAAAAATGTCAAGTGTTCAGTTGAGTGCGAAGCGCGTATGTCTCAGCCGGAACTTCAACAGGAAACGGAGAGGTCCGCGGTGCTCGTGGTCGATGACGACCAGAGCGGCCGCGAGACGGTTGCGATGATCCTGCAGAGCGACGGGAAGGAAGTGGCGACGGCCTCGACCGTGGAAGAGGCGCTGGAGTCGTTTCGCCGCAGGACCTTCGATGTGGTCGTCCAGGACATCCGGATGCCCGGCGGCGGTGGGATCCGGCTGCTGCGTGAATACAAGAGCCTTCGCCCCGAGGCCATCGTCATCATCATGACCGCGTACACGACGATGGAGACTGCGACGGAGGCGATGCGGCTCGGCGCATTCGACTACATCGTTCGGCCGTGCGACAACCGCGACCTGAAGGCGGCCGTGACCCGTGCGGCGCAGTACGCGAAGCGACTGAGGGAGCGCGGCAAGCCCGCCCAGTACGACACGCAGCCGTTCGGGTTCATAATCGGCAGCAGCACGGGCATGAAGGAAGTGATGGACGTGGTCAGGCGCGTCGCCGCCACGGACAGCACCGTGCTGATTGCCGGTGAGAGCGGGACGGGCAAGGAACTGGTGGCGCACGCGCTTCACTATGAATCGCACCGCTCGAACCAGCCTTTCCTCGGAGTGAACTGCGGGGCCTTCACCGAGACCTTGCTCGAGAGCGAACTCTTCGGCCACGTCAAGGGCGCGTTCACCGGGGCCGTCGTGGACAAGAAGGGGCTCTTCGAGGTCGCCGACGGCGGCACGCTCTTTCTCGATGAGATAAGCGAGATGTCGCAGCAGATGCAGGTCCGCCTCCTGCGCGTCCTCGCGGAACACGTCGTGATGCCGGTCGGGTCGACGAAACAGATCCCGGTGGATGTGCGCGTGATCGCGGCCTCGCATGTGGACCTCTCACAGGCCGTGGCGGCGGGCCGTTTTCG
>JAVHLO010000203.1 GCA_031082105.1 Planctomycetota bacterium | reverse complement strand
ACCTGCGCAGGGCGGGGATGCTGGCGTAGTTTCGATTTTGGATTCTAGATTTTGGATTGCGGATGCAGGGTTTCGGATTTGGGATTTCGGATTGCTTAATGTAGGAGGCAGCTCCGGCTTCCGACCGATCGTCCGGGAGGGCGGGGCTCCTGCCGAGGCGGGGCGGTCAGTAACCAGTGACCAGTGACCAGTAATCGGTTGGCAGTGATCCGTTGCCGGCGAGTCTTGAGCAGTAGGCGAAAACATTGACTTCCGACAGCCAAGGCGATATACTGTCGCGACATGCCGACGAGTGGCGATTCACTTTTCTGGTTTTCCCGATAAGGAGGACGAGGATGGACACGGGCCGCGCGCTGAGAGTGTGTATGATGTTCGTTGTTGCGTTCGTTTTCTGCGGCTGCGTTTCGCAGTACCAGGTGACTTCAGATCCCACGGGCGCCGAGGTGCTGCTCGACGGGCAGGCCGCCGGAACGACGCCAATGCGGGTCTCGTTCGGGGAGGGTTCCACGAAGACGGTCACAATCAAGAAGGAAGGTTATGAGCCGCAGACACGCGTGCTCGCGCCCACGGGCGGCATGCTCCAGACGTCGCACTTTACGTTGGAGCAAATGGCCCAGGCGCCGACGACGTTCGTAAAGACGATGGAACCGACATGGGCCTCCGTGCAGATCCGCGAAGGGCTTGCGTACGAGAACGCGTGGAACTCCGTCATGGAAGTGCTCGTCAGAAAATTCGACCTCGAGGTGCTCTCCAAGGAGAACGGCTACATGCGCACCTCGTGGCTCTACACCTGGACGGGCCAGATGCGCGAAGACTATCGCGTCCGGGTCACCATCAAGTTCAGCCCCGAAAAGGACAAGGTCGAGGTCAAGTCCGAGGCCAACTACAACACCAAGGACGGCTGGGTGCTCGGAAGCGACACGTCACTGCTCCAAACCGTGAAGACCGACCTCATGGGCACCGTCGGGCGGATCACGAGGTAGGCGCGTCCGATTTCGGCTTTCGGGTTTGCGATTGCGGATCTGCTGGCCGCAATCTGCGCTCGGATGGAAGAGGTGTGTCGTCGACGGCATGACACATCCGGGAGCGCCGGCATCCCTGCCGGCACGGTGTCAAGGCGCACTCCGCGATACAGGACTCCACCGTGATTGTGTCTTGACTTGCCGGTTCCCAGGGCAGAAGCCGATCAGGGAAGAAGGAGAGGCGAAGGCACGAGCCGGCCGCCCTTGGCGACCCGGCGATTTGGCGCGCCCAGAACGCGCCAGATGCGCCGTTCGAAGTCCGGCCCTTTGAATCCAGTGGTCCCTACATGAAGGAGTTTCCTCTGCTGCGCCGGTCGATAGTCATGCACATCGTTCGCTGCACGCTGCTGGCGCTGGGGGTCATTCTTCTCTTGGCCCTCGGCTGCGCCGCGCCGACGCAAGCAAGGATAATATCGTGCCGCATCGAGCCCGAAGGGTTCAAATCGAATGCGGCCGACATCGAGGCGATATGCCGGTCCGCCGCGGGCGCGCTCCTGCGCTGGTTCCCGGGCTACGAAGTGCCGCCGTTCGTTGTCGTCCGGCGCCATGGCGGTCCCGTCATCGGTTTCCACAAGAACGACCAGGGCGAGATCGTCATCTACCTCGACACTGAGGGCACGTACTGGTGTCAATACTCGTACCAGTTCGCCCACGAGTTCTGTCACCTCCTGTGCGGCTACGATGACGACTTCAAGGGCAACATGTGGTTCGAAGAGACGCTCGCGGAAACCGCCTCGATCTTCGCGCTGCGCGCGATGGCGCGGACCTGGAAGGACAACCCGCCGTATCCGAACTGGAAGGAATACCGCGACGCGCTCCATGACTACGCGGACGACGTCGTGAAGAGCCGTTCGAAGGCCAGTGAGATCCGCGAAAATGGGCTAAACGGGTTCTATCTTGCTCACAAGACTGAGCTGGACAAAGATCCCGGCAACCGCGAGCTGAACGGCGCGATGGCGGTTGTCTTCCTTCACCTCTTCGAGGAAGACCCGGCGCGCTGGGAATCCGTCCGCTGGCTGAACAGCTCACCTTCGCCCGAGGGTGAGACATTCACGCAGTACTTCCGGAAGTGGCACGACGCCGTCCCGGACCGCCACAGGGAATTAGTGGAAGACATCGCCCGCTTGTTCGGCATCGATCTGGCCCGGTGAGCGGTCCGATTTCGGATTTCGGATTTGCGAATGCGGATATGGGGTCCGGTCGGTTGCGCGTCGCCGGTGGCGTTCCCGAGATGCGCCCCTGAGGACGGGGTAGTCGCGTTCATTTGGCTTCACGTGCCCTGCGGAACCCTCGAACGGCAAACCCTTGCCGGCCACCACCCGCCAGAGGTATTGGAAACGCACCGGGTTAGCCGCCAACAGACTCATGGTCGAATATCCGAAATCGCAAATCCGCAATCCGAAATGGCAACCGCTTCCGGTGTGACTTTCTTGAAATTGTACCCGCAAAGGAGTATCATGTCCCGCCGATTGTGGCCGTTGTCATTCATGGAGTGAATCAATGCCGAAGACCTACAAGGAGATCAACGAGAAGATCCGCAAGGGCCAGGCCGTGGTGCTGACCGCGGACGAGATGGTCGATTTTGTCGCGATGAAGGGCGCCGCCACGGCAGCGAAAGAGGTCGATGTCGTCACAACCGGCACGTTCGGTCCGATGTGTTCGTCGGGCGCGTGGCTCAACATCGGCCACACCACGCCGCGGATGAAGATCCAGAAGGCGTGGCTCAACAATATCCCCGTCTACTGCGGCGTCGCGGCCGTGGACATGTACGTCGGCGCGACTGAACTGCCCGAGGACGACCCCATGAATCGCGTCTTCCCCGGCGAGTTCAAGTACGGCGGCGGGCATCTCATCGAGGACCTCATCAAGGGAAAGGATGTCGAGCTGCGGGCGATCGCGCACGGGACCGACTGCTACCCGCGCAAAGAGGTCCATTCGCACCTGCGCTTGAAGGACTGCAACGAGGCGCTCCTCTGCAACCCGCGGAACGCGTACCAGAACTACAACGTCGCGGTGAACGCGCATTCTTCCCGGACGATCTACACGTATCTCGGCGTGTTGAGGCCGGGCATGGCCAACGCGAACTACTGCAGCGCTGGCCAGTTGAGCCCGCTCCTCAAGGATCCGTTCTTCAAGACGATCGGCATCGGCACACGCGTCTTTGTGGGCGGCGCGTTCGGCTACATCTGGTGGCACGGCACGCAGCATAACCCGAACGTGCCGCGCACCGACAAGGGCGTCCCGCGCGGAGGATCCGGGACCATCGCTGTCGTCGGTAACCTCAAAGAGATGTCGCCTGAGTTCCTGCGCGGCGCATCGTTCAGGGGCTATGGCGTAACGCTGGCGGTCGGGATCGGGATACCGATCCCGATCCTTGATGAGGAGATCGCAAGATACGCAGGGGTCAGTGACGCGGAAATCTTCGCGCCGATCGTGGACTACAGCCAGGACTACCCCGCGGGACGCAAGTCCGAGCTGGGCGAGGTCTCGTACAAGGAGCTGAAGAGCGGCCAGATAACGGTAAAGGGCAGGCAGGTCGAGACCGCCCCGATCTCAAGCTACCACAGGGCGCGACAGATCGCGACGACGTTAAAGGAGGTCATCGTCAAAGGTGAGTTCCTCTTGTCCGAGCCGGCGGCGCTGTTGCCCACGGCCGGTTCGCCCGCCACATGCAAACCGTTCGTGGAGCGCCCGCTGAATCGCTAGCGGCGGGACACGAGACAGGGGACATGGGACAAGGGAGAAGGGACAACTGACTTGTTGTTGCCTGCTACGTGCTGACATCTGGGAGCGCCCGGCATCCTTGCCGGCACGTCGGCGACAGGTGGTGGATGGCGCACTGGATTCCCGCTTTCGTGGGAATAACAGAACGGGGCGGTTTCCGTGGAGCATGATCTTGTTGAGGCCAGAGTGAAGACAGCCACGTACCAGGAGCGGAGCTACCGAAGCTGGGTGACCGACCGCGGGCTCGTCACCTTCGAGGTGAAGGTCCGCGAAACGGACCTGCAGATACGCGCGGAACACGATCTGTCTGAGCTGGCCGACAAACTCGTCCGGGAGTGCCGAAGGGATATCGAATCCTACATCGCCCGCGATCGGCGGTTCCTGACTTCGCTTACACCGCTAGCTGTGGAAGCCAACGCGCCGGTGATCGTCAAACGCATGGCGGAAGACGCCGCGCAGTTCGGCGTGGGCCCGATGGCCGCTGTGGCCGGGGCGATCGCGGACTGCGTGGGGCGCGGGCTGCTTCAACACTCGGCACACGTGATCGTCGAGAACGGCGGCGATATCTTTGCGCTGACGCCGTCTCCCGTGACGTTCGCGCTCTTCGCCGGTCAGAAGTCGCCGTTCACGCGAGGATTCAGGTTTCGGGTGTCCTGCGCGGCGAGGGGGAAGGGGATCTGCACCTCCTCCGGCACCGTCGGCCACAGCCTGAGCTTCGGCAAGGCGGACGCAGCGGTCGTAGTTGCGCAGTCGGCGTCGTATGCCGACGCGGCCGCAACGGCGCTGGGAAACCTTGTGCGATGCGAGGACGATATCGAGCGCATCGTCGAACAGGAGAGACGTCTGCAGCGGGTGGACGGCGTCGTGCTTGCACTGGGCGGACGGATCGGCATCTGGGGCGACATTGAAGTCGTTGAGTAGTCCCGGCCTGCAGCAGGCCATTGGTCTTCTTTTGGACGCGGGAGAACAAATGGATAAACAGAAGGTGCGATTGTTGTTCTCGAAACAGCTTGTCGACAAGCCGATCATCAGCAGTCTCGTCCGCGAATGCGATGTGACCTTCAACATATTCAAGGCCTACGTTACATCGCAGGAGGGCGGCGTCCTCCTCATGGAGCTCGGCGGCGAAGAGGCCAAGCTGGGCAACGCCATCGCCTTCCTGCGAGGCGCAGGGGTCGAAGTGCAGCTCCTCAACGAGGCGATCTCAATAGTCCAGGATAACTGCACTCATTGCGGCGCCTGCACGGGACAGTGCCCGACCGATGCGCTGACCTTTGGCGCCGATTTCAAGCTCGCCTTTGCCCCGGACAAGTGCATCGCGTGCGAGCTGTGTGTCCCCGCGTGTCCCTACCAGGCGATCAGCCCGGCCGGGCAGGTGACCGGCTAGCCGGGATTGTTTGCGTATCCAGGGAGGGATGCGACACACTTTCATCGCGAGCCGCAGCGAAGCAATCTCCGGCACAGATGAGGTTGGATTCCTTCAAGGCCTTGAACCCGGGACATTGGAGATTCCTCGCTGCGGCTCGGAATGACATGCTTGCTGTTTCTTGCGAAGAGACTGCGTCTGTGACGGAATCACATTGGGAGTTGCGCATGAAAGACAAGACAAGACAGTCCTTGGTGGTCGCGTTGCTCTGCGCCCTGGCGCTGTCGTTCGCCGTGTGCGGGCGGATGCCCGCGCAAGAGGCCAACAAGGACGCGCCCGAATGCGAGGTCCAGGTGGTGCATCTCTACGGCACCCCGCGCGAGAAGGGGCTCGCCCTCGGCGCGGCCGTGAAGGAACGCGTTCCCATTCTCGTTGAAAAGTACCTGATGGCGCTGGTCCCCAACGAGCAATCGCAGAAGACTGTCGTCGAGCGTGGCCTCTCGATGGAGAAGTACATCCCCGCGGAGTACATCGAGGAGATGAAGGCCGCAGCGGAAGCCGCAGGCGTTACCTACGAGCGCATCCTCGTCGCAAATACGTTCCTCGACGTCGAGCGTACGATGTTCTGCAGTTGCTTCGCCGTCAAGGGTGAGTTGACGAAGAAAGGGACGCTGCTCTTCGGTCGCAACCTCGATTTCGTCCACAAAGACATCGCGCACAAGCATTCCGTGCTCGCAATCTACCACGGGGACGCGGACCACAAGAGTTTCGCCACGCTCACCTGGCCGGGGATGATCGGCACGCTGTCGGGCATGAACGAGTCCGGCCTTGCGGTCGCCGTCATGAATGTCCACGGATACCAGGACTCGATCGAGGGCATTCCATATACCTTGCTCTTTCGCATGGTGCTCGAGAAATGCACGACCGTCGACGAGGCGATCGAGCTGGTCAAGTCGTCCCCGCGCACGGCTGGGAACAACCTCATGGTCTGCGATTCCAGGAAGGACGCCGTAGTCATTGAGATGACTTGCAAGCGCGTCGGTGTGCGGCGGATCAAGAACGACGCCATCATCTCGACGAACCATTTCAGGACGAAAGAGCTGGAGCGCATTGCGTCGTGTCCGCGGTTCAGTTCGTTGTCGACCCAGATAAAGCGGGTGCGGACCGCCATCGCGGGCGCCTCAACGGAGGCAGCGGAGGCCGCGCGGATCGATGTCGCAGCGGCCGCGAAGATGCTCGATATCGTTGCGTTCAACACCCCGCTGGTCGCAACGATGCAAT
>JAVHLO010000202.1:6170-6411 GCA_031082105.1 Planctomycetota bacterium | reverse complement strand
CTACAGGCGGGGGCTGCTTTCGCTGACGAGGCGCAAGCTCGGCGTGACGGCCGTGCACGTGTGCAGCCCGTCGGATCTGCTGGCCCCGGGGCCGGGTGCGACGCTCGTACTCGACTGCGAGAGCACGCGCAGCCAGGACGCACTCGTCACGCGGGAGCTCGCAAGCCGGTACGAGGCGGTCGTGCGCGACTTTTTCGGGGAGATAGACACGTTCTGCAGCGCAACCGGGATCAACTACGCG
>JAVHLO010000202.1:0-6160 GCA_031082105.1 Planctomycetota bacterium | reverse complement strand
GCCGCTCGAAGAGATGATCGTCACGATCGTACGCACCGGCGGGCTGCTGGAATGAACAAGCTGCGCTGTCGACCTGTGGGAGCGCCGGCATCCCTGCCGGCAGCGCCACGAGTGTCTCGCCCGCGCAATGTACCGCCGGCATCTTCCGCCCTCCTGTCATTCCTTAGATGGAGATCATCACGAGCCGCCGCTTGTCCTGGCGCGGCTGTTTTTCGCCTCCCCGGAACTCCTTCTCCATCCGTTCCAGTTTTTCCTTCCGCATCTTGATTTCGTTCTTGATCTGGCCGACCTTCTCCTTGAGTTCGCCGGCGCGCCTTTCCAGTTCCGCCGCCTTGTCTTTCCCGAGCTTCTTGTCCTTCAGCGCCGCGCCTATCTTCTCGACTTCCGCCCATAGCTCCTTGCCGTGCTGTTCGAGCTCCTGTATCTCCCGTTTGATCTGGTGGGCCTTTTCGAGCATTTCCGGCGGGATTCCGTCGCGCTCGCCGCGCGGCTCCTTTTTCCCTTCGGCCTTCCCGGTCATCCGGGCGAATTCCTCATGCCGGCGGGCGCCCTCTTCCTTCAGGCGGACGAGCTCCTCCTCGAGTTTGCCGAGGTGTTCTTTCAGTTTCATCGCCTGCTCGTCCTTGAGTTGTTTCGAATCGAGCGCCTTGCGGAGCCCGTCCATCTTCTCGCGGATGCCGTTCCCCTTTTCCTGCAGTTCGCGGATCTCGTTCTTCAGCCGCTCGCCCATCTCTGCGTGTTCCGGCGCGCGGTCGTGGCGCTCCTTCTGCGGCTGTTCCTTCGTCATGTGGGGCGCCTGCTCGAGCTCGCGCATCTCGCGCGAGAGCTGCTCGAGCCGTTCGCGTACCGCGTTCCGCTCGGCGCGGACCCGGTTCTCTTCGATGCCCAGCTTGAGATCGTGCTGACGCAGCTCGTCGATCTGCCCGCCAAGGCACATCATCCGTTCCTCGCGCGGGTCCATCGGGTCCTTGAGCACGGCCATCAGTTCTCCGCGGGCCCGGTCGTAGTCGCCCTCCAGGATGTAGGTGTAGGCCGTCGCGAACCTGATCTCGGCCTCGATGGCCTTGTGCTGGATGAACTCGAGTTTGTCGAGCTGCTTCGTCTCCTTGTAGAGCGCGGAGAGCCTGGCGAATCCTTCCCTGAGGTTTTTCATCGGGTCGTTGGCCTGCTGCGCGGCCTTGAGGTACTGCGCATAGGCCGCCGGGGTGTTTTTCTGGTATTGCGCAGCGGGAGCCGTCTTGTGCTGCGTGCTCACGGGCTTGGGCGGATGCGGCGCCTTGCCCTTGCTGTTGTACGCTTCCGCAGCTTGCTTGAGCAGTCCAAGCTCCTTGGCGTCCAGTTGCCCGTCGCCGTTCTTGTCAAAATGCTTGCGCAGAGGGCAGTCTTCCGGCTGTTGGGCCGAAAGCGGCGCGACGCCGGCGAACAAAACCAACCCCACCACTCCGGCAAGCAGTACGAAACTCTGCCACTTACCCATGTCCGCCTCCATAAAAAGAGAACACAAACACTGTTGAAATGTCGCCTGTTCCGCGGGCGGCGAGTAGAGGCATGACCAGCCCCGATCCTTCATTAACGCGCCCCACAGAGTGAATATTGCCCGGCCTGAAGAATTGCCGCAGGAAAGCGTGTCCGCTCCGCGATTCGCCGGGGAATGCCGACAGAGACTGACCAGGACTCGCACGAGACTGGAACTGCTGTCGTATCGTCAGAGCCTCTTGAAGTCCCTGTTCCAGTTTCCGGCCGAACTTGGCTCCTTCATGATTTCCGGCGTCCTTGGCGCGCCTGGCGTCATGGCGGTTCATCGGGTTTCCGGGGTTAGAAGGTCCGCATCACTGCCCCTTCTTCTCCGCCTGCCCGCTGCCGCGGTGCAGCTTGTAGACCTCGCGGTTCGTGCGCTTCATCTCGGCCGTGAGCGTCTCCCACGGCTCGTCCTTTTCGTTGACTAGGCCGTAGTTGCTGTTCTCGCCGTCTGACCTGCCCAGCGCGGGCTGGTCGATGTACTCGAACCAGTGATACCCGACCATGTACGGCTTCTCCGCGCACGCGCGCGCGTAGCTGCGAAAACAGCCGGCGCGGTCCGCCTGCGTCCGGACGGGGATCGATGCGCCTCTCGAATTCGGCAGGCCGCTGTCCATGGCCTTGAACGAAAACTCGGTTATCATGACCGGCCTGGTCGAGACCCGGTGGTATTCGGCGAGCCAGCCCGCGGTCGTCAGCCCGTCCGTGAAGTTGCACGCGAGCCGGTCGAGCACGTCGCCCACGTGATAGAAGTTGATGCTGAGCACGTCGCAATACTTGCCGCACGCCCGGATGACCGCTTCGCAGGCGCCCGCGGAGGAGAACCGCACGCCCAGCACGAGGTGGTTCGGGTCGTATCGCCTGACGGCCGAAGTTGTGACCTGGAAGTACCTGTCGGCGACGATGCCCGCGAAGGATTCCTTGACCCGCTGCGCCTCCGCCTGGGACTTCCCGTCCGGTCTGCCGGCAAGGCTGCGCGCGGACGCGAGCTCTTCGAAGGACGCCGCGTCGCTCTTCCACGCCTGCCTGAATTTCTCGATGTCGTCCGCGTATTCGCTCCGCAGGAACTCGATGAGCGCCTTCTTGCCGGGCGCGGTCGGCGGCAGCGCCATGAAATCCGCGAAGAGCGGCTTGATCGCCCGCCAGTCCCGGCCCCAGCGCAGCTCGTTATCGAGAAAATAGCCGACGAGCCACGGATCGTCCTTGAGTCTCCCGCAGGCATCTTCGGCCGCCGCGTCGACCGTCGCGGCGAATTTCGGATCGAACACGTCGGGGAACTCGCCGGTGAGCCAGTTCGCGCCGCCGCGTACGCCCAGGTCGAGGATCCGGGTCCACGGGATCTGCCCCGCAAAGAGAGCCGACTCCGACCATGCGCCGAGCGTGTTGAAACCCCACTCCTGCAGCCTGGCCAGCGTCGTCTTCGCCCAGTCCTCCTTCTTCGCGTACTTATCGGCAACGGCCTTGCCGTACGGCGCGTGGCCGAGCGCGGGACAGTGGTTACCGGTCGAATACACGCCGCAGACCCCGGTGGAAAAAAAGACATTGCCGTCCGGGGTGACGAGCCACCAGCGGTCGTCGATCTTCCGGACCGAGAAGAACCCGGTCGGCTCGCACTTGAGCTTCGTCCAGCCGCCGTACTTGTCGAACGCCGGGGCGTCGTCCTGGCCCGTGACAACGCCGGCGAGGAGCGCGAAGCACGCAAGGACGACGACTCCGCACATGACGGGATGTCGAGACATGGAAATCCTACCTCGAAGCAAGGCGGACCCTTTCATTGACCATTGATCATTGGGCATTTGCCACTGCTCATTGACGTTCTGATATCAAGCAAGTGGTCTCCGTTGACCGATGCAAAATACCAAGTGATCAATGACAAATGGCCAATGGCAAATGACCAATGTCCGGCTAGCTCCCGGGCACCTTGTAGAGTCCGGCGGCGTTGGCGCCGAGGAGGCCCGCGCTGAAGCTCCGGTCGTCGGTACGGACGAGCCTTGCTTCGCCGCCGCGGGGGAGCACCGGCACGTGGCGTTGCGCGTCGAGCTTGTCGGCGATCAGTTCGACATGGCCGTCGGTCGTCATCCAATCGAACCGGTCGAAGGGCCGCAGGTCGAGCGGCATCGAGTATGCGCGCAACGTCTTTTCGCGCGCGGTGTTGTAGAAGTCGTCGAAGTACGACATCACCAGCTCGCGGAGCGACTTGTAGACGGGGTCTCTGAACCGGAGCCCGACGAAGTTCGACTTGGCGACGGCCCCGAACTCGGACCCGCGCCGGAATGGGGCGATGACGTGGTCGTCGTCGCGTACTGCGCGCATATTGAGGATGAGCGGCGGGAATCCGAGCCGCCTCAAGGCCGCGGCGGCGAAGAGCGCGCCGTCGTAGCAGTTGGCCTTGCCGTCTCGAATGACGCTCCGCGGGCAGCGCGAAAAATCGTCCGCGCTGTAAGGCAGCGTATCGAGGAACGCCTGGACGGCCGCCGGGCTGCGCAGTTTCTTGAGCAGCGCGAGCTCCGTCGGCTTCCACTGGAGGACACCATGTCGCGAACCTGACCGCATCGCGCAAACGCCTTTCAGAAAAGCAGCGGAAACATTCTCACATTGGGCTGTTTCGTGTCCCTTCCACCCTGTGCCCGCTCTCGCTGTCATTCCCGCGCAAGCCCGGATCATTCGCGAAATCCGGTTCACTGTCATGCCGAACTTGGTTCGGCATCTCCTTCAGCAAAGAGCAGGGCACGTGGCAACGGAGATTCCGTCCACCGCAGCGGATCCGCCTGCGGCGGAAACCGAGTTCGGAATGACAGTCTGTCGGTGCTCTTCCTTGATTCGTGAATAATGCGCCAACCGGGAATCCAGAAGCCTTCCCGGCGGCGCGACTGACACACAAGTCGAGACAGCGCTAGAGAATCACCTGCCGGCCTGGATGTCAAGATAAAGCGGACAGGCGGCGTGCAGGGGAGGCGGTCACCCGGCCTTGCGCATCAGGTTGTCCACGCGGAGTGTTTTCCGCCGAAGTCGGATCCCGACCACGATCGGGGCAATCCACGCCTTCGCGCGGGGAAGGAAGACATGTTGCGCGGCGCATGGTGGGATTCGGCGGTTGGGATTCGGGAGCTGACTACTTGGCCTTTCCATCCGGTGTCCATTTGCGCACCCAGGGCAGAAGCGCGAACGCCGGCAGGGCGAGAAGAAAAGTCAGCGCAAAATAGCTTCCATAGCCGAAACGTGACGCCCCGTACCCCGAAGCCGCACCTGCGAGCGACCTGCCAAGCCCGAAGAGCGCGCTGAGCACCGCGTATTGCGTCGCGGCAAACTGCTTGTGGCAGATCGACATCAGGAACGCGAGAAACGCCGCCGTCCCAAGTCCCCCGCAGAACATCTCGAAAATCGCCGCGGCCCAGAGACCCGTGTGGCCGCCTGCAAACGCTGCGCCGGCGTAGCCCAGATTCGATACCGCCTGAAACAGTCCCAGAATCCATAACGCATGAAAAATGCCCCATCGCGAAGTCAGCACTCCACCCAGAAACGCGCCGAGAATCGTCGCGGCGACGCCGACCGTGCCAAGGAGCAGCCCTATCTCCACCGAGCTCAGCCCTCTGTCGACGAGAAAAGGCTTTGTCATCGGTCCCATGGCATAATCGCCGAGCTTGAAGATCACGATGAATATGAAAACCGCAATCACACCGCGTCGATTGAAAAAGAGTTTGACCGGCTCCCAGATGGGCGACCTCTTTGCCTCTCCAGCGCTCGAAGCCTGACCACTGTTGACCGGTGACTGACTACCGGTTACTGGTGACTGACTACTGGTTACTGGTGACTGACTACTGGTTACTGATGACTGACCACCGGTTGCTCTCCACACCCGCTGCGTCCTCGGCGCGAAGTACGTGACTCCCGCCAGCGCAAGCATGAGTCCGGCGGCCAGGCCTTGGACCACGGGCCATCCCCACTCGCCGGAAGCGCCGACGAGGACTCCACCGGCGAGGATCAGCGCAATCCTGTATGCCCCGACGCGGATCCCGTTGGCCGTGCCGAGCTCGCGCGCATTGAGCAATCGGATGCTGTAGCCGTCGATGGCGATGTCCTGCGTGGCGGACAGCACGGCCATTCCCACCAGAAGCGCCCAGACGCTCGCCGAACCCGAACCGGACGCATGCGTTGCCAGAACAAAGAACGACGCAGCCAGGAGACACTGACAACAGAGCATCCAGTGCTTCGGCCTGCCGAGAAAGTCAACCGCCGGCGACCAGAGGAACTTCAGGGTCCACGGCAGTCCCACAAGCGACAGGAGTCCGATCTTCTTGAGGTCGACCCCCGCCTGGCGGAACGCGATCGGCATGGCCTCGTTGATGAAACCGAAGGGAAAGCCCTGCGCGACGTACAGGACCGCGATCCAGAAGTAGTTCTGACTTGAGCCGGCGGTTTCTTGCTTCATCAACACAGCCCTCTGGGAAGACACGAACGAAGTCTACTCAATCGCGCGCAGGTCGTCAAGAGATAAGAGAAATCGACCCGGGACGGGAAGTCCCCCTTCCAGCCGCAGACGGCGTCGGCCGAGGCGCCAAGTCCCCCTTGGCGGAGTGGGATTCAGTCACCTGTGCGAAAGTCCCCCTCAGCAAATGGGGATTCAGGGGGTTGTGCGAAAGTC
>JAVHLO010000201.1 GCA_031082105.1 Planctomycetota bacterium | reverse complement strand
GCCTCTGTTCGCGAGCCACAGAATCACACGGAAACACACAGAAGGACACGGAAAGTAAAAAGTGCGAGTCAAGAGACCCGGTTGACGATCTTCTTGAGCCTCTTGGATCTCTTGCGTTCTCGCTTTCGTTTTTGTGTATTTCTGTGTGTTTCTGTGGCTTTCAACAATGTGCCCGGGCTAGAGCGGGATCATATGCGGCCTGCGTTCCCGAAAAAAAGACACGAACTTGAAGCCCGCCTCGCGCAGCAGCCCGTACGCGGTCGCGATCCCGCTGCCGGTTTCCTCAGCGCGGTGGGCGTCGGAGCCGACCGTCACTATCTCGCCGCCCGCCTGCCTGTACGCGCGCAACAGCGCCAACGACGGAAACGTCTCGTTGCAGGTCAACCTGAGCCCCTTCGTGTTGACCTCGAGCCCCTTACCGCGCGATACGAGGAGCTTCAGTATTCCGTTTGCGGCCTCCGCGCACCGCGCGAGCCGGTCGTCGGCCCACGTCGCCGCGCCCTGCCATTTTATCAGGTCAAAATGGGCGAGCACGTCGAACTCCGCGGTGCGCGCAATGTCCGCCAGCCGGTTGAAATAGACCCGGATCCCTTCTTCCACGAGGGCCGGGTCGATGCCCTCGACGACCTCGCGGTAGTTCCCGGAGTAGGGGAGTCTTCCGGGGTCGGCATCCTTGTTCCGCGGTGCGAACGTGCGGAAGTAGGCGGCGGTCCCGACGAACTCCTGGTTGACGAAATGGAAGGAGCCGAGCGCGAGGTCGAGCCGCTTGCCGCGCAGGAATTCGCGCGCGGCGTCGAGATACTCCGGCTGGAGGTCGAGCTCAACGCCGGTCCGGATCTCGAGCCGGCCCTTGAAGGCCGGCCGCGCCGAGTCGAGCGACTTCTGCACCGCCGCATGGTCGTAGTAGCCGAAATGCGGATTGCCGGGGTCGAAGTCGACGTGCTCGGTGAGGCAGACCGCGCCGAGCCCTTCCGCGACCGCCCGCGAGAACATCTCCGCCGGGCCGCTCTTTCCGTCGACGGACAGATTGGAGTGTTGGTGAGAATCGGTGAGCATGAAAGCCGGCCGCCGACCCCTGGCCCCAACTTGGTCATATCCTGCGTGAACCGCGAACGCCAGGCCGCTTGCCGTCTCTGTGATCTCAGTGTCTCCGTGGTGATTTCGGTCGTGGTCACGCTGCGCCCGGCCGCGGTGTTCCGGGACGATCTACGTGGCCAGGCCGAAGTCCTTCAGTTGCTGGACGAAATCGCGCAGGTCCTCGCGGGCCCGTTCGCTCATCACGTCGAACCGGTCGGCGAGGTCGGAATGCAGCTTGCCCTCGGAGCTTCCCTTCTGAAGCTCCTGCAGGATGAAGATACCGGTCGGATTCAGCGTATAGGTCAGGCCGGTGCGGGGATCGAAGAGGAACCCGCGTTCGCTGACGGCCAGGTCTTTTGACACGGTCGGGAAGGGCGGCTGCGTTGGGGCGGGCGCCGCCTTCGGCTGCGCGGGGGCCGCTTCGTGGGCGGCTCCGGCCGCCTGCCGGGCGGGTTGAGGCTGCGGACCGGGCGACTTCTGCGGTTTCCTCTTGTCGTCCATTATTCGCTCCCGATTCTACCTGCACTTCTCGTCCGCGGACGGTTTCACGATCCGGTGGACCTTCAGCATGTTGGTGGCGGCGGCCGCGCTGGATGTGCCCGCGACCATTACGACGGTGTCGCCCGGCTTGACGATCCCCCGCGCGATCAATTCCTGTTCGCCGATCCGGAGCAGCTCGTCCGCGCTCTCGTGGAACGCCATCGGGTACGATTGCACACCCCAGACGAGCGCAAGCCTGTTGAAAGCCTCGTCGTTCGACGCGAATGCGATGATCGGCGCGAAGGGCCGCTGCTGCGACAGGAGCGACGCAGTGCGCCCGGAGAGCGAGAACGCGACGATCGCGTTCGCGCTTATGTCGCGGGCCGCGGCCGCTGCCGCAGCGACGATGGCGTGCGTGGAGGAGTGCTCCTCGAGAGTGACCTCCTCGCGCGTCCTGTAGAAGCGGTAGAGGTTCAGCTCCGCCTCCTCAGCGACCCGCGCCATGCACTTCACAGTCTCGACCGGGAAATCGCCGTTCGCCGTCTCGCCGGAGAGCATCAGAACGTCCGTCCCGTCGAGCACGGCGTTGGCGATGTCGGTCACCTCCGCGCGTGTCGGGATGGGATGGTGGATCATCGATTCGAGCATCTGCGTCGCCGTGATGACCAGTTTGCCGCGCTTGTTGGCTTCGGCGATGATCGTCTTCTGTATGACGGGCACACGCTCGATGCTGGTCTCGATGCCCAGGTCGCCGCGCGCGACCATGACCCCGTCCGTCACGTCGAGTATCTCGGCGAGATGATCGACCGCTTCGGGCTTCTCGATCTTCGCGACGATGTGTGTATTCTTGCCCTGCTTCGTGATAAACTCGCGCAGCTCGAGGATATCATCCGGCTTCCGTACGAAGGAGAGCGCGATATAGTCAACTCCCAGTTCCAGCCCGAAGGCCGCGTCCGACTTGTCCTTTTCGGTGAGCGCGGGGATGGAGACTGCGACGCCCGGGAGGTTGATCCCCTTGTGCTCGCCGAGAAAACCGCCGTCGATGACCACGGTCTCGACGTCCGTGCCGGTCGAGCGTTCCACGCGCAGCTCGATCATGCCGTCATCGAGCAGGATGCGGTCGCCGCGCTTCACATCGCGCGGCAGGCGCGAGTAGGTCGTGCCGACGAGGCTTCCTTCGCCGAGGATTTCACGGGTGGTGATTGTGAATTTTTCGCCGTTGCGCAGCCTGAGCGGCTGGCCGTCCTTGTTGTTGCCCGTCCTGATCTTCGGGCCCTGCAGGTCCTGCAGGATGGCGACCGGCGTGCCGAGCTCCTTTGCGGTCTGGCGTACGGTCCTGTAGAAGCGGGCGTGCGCCTCGTGCGTGCCGTGTGAGAAGTTCAGCCTGAACCCGTTCGCGCCGGCCTCGATGAGGCTGCGGATGACCTCCACCTTCTCGGACGCGGGACCCAATGTGGCGAGTATTTTCGTGTAGTGCATGTCACTCCTTTCAGAAATTCCATGGTACACGGTATCAGAAACACCATTTTGTGTCAACAAAAAGAAACCAGCCGAGCGGACTGCTCGGCTGGTTTGTAGTAAGGCACGGAGCCGCAGCGGAGTGCCGTTTCGTCGATAGGGGATTCGCGATTGCGTGCGTGGATGACGCGACTCCGGCTGCGGCCTGCGTCGCTTACTACGAACTCGCGGGTTCGTAGATCAGCGGTCGACCCCGGGGATGGAGAATCCGCGCCGTGTGGAGTGGTGCTTCCGACCTGTTATCGAAGTGACGAGGTCCGCGGCCTCGGCAAGCCTCGGGGGACACGGGCCGCCCGTGAGGATAAGGGCGATCGGCCGGCCCGTCGTATTCCTGCCCGGCAAGTTTCCGTCCGTCCCGTTCCCTTTCGTCCTGTTCCCGTCTGTCTTGTTCTCGCTCGTCCTGTTCCTGCACGCCGCCCGCGCGGACTTCACCACACGAAGCAGGTCGGCGACGCTGCACAGCCCGATCGCCGGGAGGTAGAGCGACTCGTCGAGCACGACGATGTCCCATCCGCCCGACCTGATCTGCGCGCGGGCAAGAGCCAATCCGCTTGCGACCCTCCGGCGGTCGTCGGCGTTCACCGTGGACCGCGAGACATGGCATGGGCACGAACAGCCACTGCAGTCCAAATGGGCGGCGGCGGCGCTGCCATGAATGTCGGCGCCTCGTGAGACTTTCCCGGCCAGGGCGGACACGCCCGGGACTCCAAGAAACGGGCACGCGCGGCCGAACTGGGTAACCTCGATGTTCTTGCCGAGCTGCGTCGATGCGCCCGCCTCGCCGTAGACGTGAGCGCTCTTGAGGAATTGGATCACGAAGGTCTTGAGCCCATGCCCGGCCGCGCGGAGCGCAACCCCGAACGCGGCGGTCGTCTTGCCCTTGCCGTCGCCTGTGTACAAGTGTACCTGCAGTGCGGGCACGGGACCGGCTCGCCGTGGGCGCGGCCTACTATTACGTACCGGGTGGCGGTTGGTTCGACTCATCTCGTTTCGGCTCGGTCATGGACTGGGGCGGCGTGGACTTGTCTCCGCCCTTGTCGGGCCCGGATGCGGACAGGCCGTCCGTCTTTCCCTTCTGCGCCGCGCGGCTGCGCCGCAGCTTGCCGAGCCCGTGCATCAGCTCGGCATCGCCCCTCCGCGTCACAAAGGAAACGATGAGCACCGTGAAAAAGGCCGCGGCAAGTATGCCGACAATGACGTACTCGATGGTGAGCGTCGTCCGTTCCATCTTCGGCGCCTTCTCGACCACGAGGCGCTTGCCGAAGATGAACGGCACGAACTTCGCTTCGCCGTTTCGGGTTTCATACCTGAGAATCTTGAAGAACACCCCGTCGACCCTGGCCTGGTCAACGCCGACCTCGGGCATCGTGGGGCGCTCAATGACGTGCACGTAGTATCCCTGCGTGTCATCCCTGCCGATGTCGACCAGGTAGGCCTCGTAGACATCCTCCACGCCGACCGGGTTCGTGTTGAGCTTGAGCGTCTCGAGATAGACGATGGTTCCGCGCGCCCTGAAGAAATCGCCACGGTATTCGTCGGGCTTGGCCAGCAGTTTGCCGGCCTTGATGTTGATGTTCCGGTTCATGGCCAACTGTATCTCGGCCTGGGACATCTGGTGCACCTTGCGCAGGACGTAGTTGTACGCCGTGTCCTGCTTGAGCCCTTCGTAGTCCTTCACGTCGCGGAACATGCCGTGGGTCTTGTCGGCGAGCGCGGGGTCCTTCTCCGGCGGGACGGGACCGGTCTCGTCTTCGGGCGGTTGCGGGTCCGTCTGAGTCTCCCCGGGCGGAAGGGTCTTCTGCTCGTTCGGCGTGGTGTTGTCCGCGGGCACCGCGCTGTCTTCCCGTTCCTTGTAGTCCCTGAGCGCCCTGTCGGCGGTCAGCCATACGAAGGTCAGAATGACGACAAGCAACACACCGAAGATGATGACCTTTCGCATCTCTTTCTGGAGTGTTGGACTTTTCGACGTCAAATCCCCACCGAATTTCATGATTTAACTCCAAGCGCCCCCACGAGCCACAAGAGGTCCCGCGTCTGCCGATGGCGTCTCGTCGCGCCGCCAACTGATGAAAGATCCGTCGGGCCAGGTGACACCAACCGGAACCGCTGGTCGGCCAAGCGAGGCCGTGTCGCCCAACTCGTTCTGCGCACTGACGTAATGACGCAACGGCCAGTCATGCCGTGCGATCTCAAGACCGGAGGCCGGCATCGACTTTCCGATGATACCATTATATCGGCTCAGGTTCAAAGAAATACGCACTTTTTTATCTTGACATATATATCTACGCGTGCTAGAATCAATAATTTGAACGAAGAGCGGCCTCGATAGGTTCACCCGGACTCTCGATTTTGCCGGGAAGAGACCTTGTCCGGCATTTCCGAATCCAATGGACAAGGAGATGCCCCCGTGCGTCGGGGCGTGACGGCAGTTCGAATTTCGTGAACAAGTCGGGACAGCGAAGTAGTCCTTTCCGCCTCAGCGGATCCGCCCGAGGCGGACAATCCCGGGAACCTCGTTGAAAGCCACAGGAACACACGGAGACATACAGAAACAAAAGCGAGAACACAAGAGGTCCAAGAAGCTCAAGAAGGGCGTCAATCGGGTCTTTCGATTCGCACTTTCTTTCTTCCGTGTTCTTCTGTGCGTTTCCGTGTGATTCTGTGGCTCGCAACCAGGGTCGCCAGGATCTTGAGTTTTGTTTCAGCTCTTGTGGACTCAGGATCCTTGGCGCTTTTTCGCAGGCCTTCAGATTCGGAACCTCAGATTCGAGGCTCGAACCATGTTTGACCGCTTCACGGACCGGGCTCGCAAGGTGATGAGCCTTGCGCGCCAGGAAGCCCTCAGGCTCCACGCCGAATACATAGGCACCGAGCACATCCTACTTGGCCTGCTGCTCGAAGGGAGCGGTGTCGCCGCGCGCGTGCTGAAGAACATGCAGGTGGATCTCAAGAAGGTGAGGCAGGAAGTGGAGAAGCGGGTGAGCGCGGGCACGGCCCAGGCCAGCCCGCCGCCGCAGGCGCAGCTCCCGTTCACTCCAAAGGCCAAGAAGGTCCTCGACTGGGCGCAGGAAGAGGCGGGCACGCAGGGGGTCGACTACCTCGGCACCGAACACCTGTTGCTCGGCCTGCTTCGCGAGGCGGAAGGGGTCGCCGCGGAGGTGCTCAAGAGCCTCGATATCAAGCTCGAAGACGTCCGCGAAGAGGCGCTCGAAATACTCGGTGCGGACATGGCCCAGACTGCGCACGAGGAGAAGGCGGCCCCGGGCAAGACGGCCAAGACGAAAACGCAGGCGCTCGACGCCTTCGGCCGCGACCTGACCGAGCTCGCAAAGCAGAACAAGC
>JAVHLO010000200.1 GCA_031082105.1 Planctomycetota bacterium | reverse complement strand
GAGTTCGGAATGACAGTCAGTCGATGCTTCTCCTTGATTCGCAAATGATCCCGGGCTTGGAGAGAACAGCGTGATGCTCCCACTCTTGACAAGACCAGCGGCCGACTTCGCGATCTGGACCGGGGCGCTCGCGCAGGCGAGCGAACCGGGACTTCTGGAGACGATCGCGGACGACTTCAGGGAATACCTCGCCGAGGACACCGTCCATCCGCTGCTCGTTCTGGGCGTGCTCGTGCTCGGTATTCTCGTGATCGTCGCATACAGAATGCTGCGACCGAGGCTCATGGTGAGACAGGAAGCGGACAAGCTGTTCGCCTCGCTTGCCGCCGCAAACGGTCTGCTGCCTGAAGAGGAGCGGGAACTGCGTCTCGCCTCGGAGGCGCTCGGCCTGGAGAACCCGCTGATCGTGTACACGCGCAGATCTCTGCTCGAACGGCATGCGGACGGCGTCCGCACCGGCAAGACCGAGCCTGCCGGCGCACAGCGCCTACAGCGGCTGCAGAGCCTGATTGAGAAGCTGTTCAGCTAGGAGCTACGTTGCACTGGGAACTTCCACTCGTTTCGCACGGAATCGTCCTCGTCTGCGGCCTCGTCGTCCTCGCCAAGTCCGCCGACTGGTTCGTCGACGCCTCGTGCAGGTCCGCGAAGCGTCTGGGCGTTTCCGAGCTGGTCATCGGACTGACCGTTGTCGCTTTCGGCACATCGGCGCCGGAGTTCCTGGTCTCGGCCGTGGCAGCGGTTCGAGAGCACGACAATCTTTCCGTGGCGAATGTTGTCGGATCCAACATATTCAACCTCGGCTTCATACTGGGGCTTTGCGCGCTCATAAGGCCGATGAAGGCGACGCGGATGCTGGTCTACAGGGACGGGGCGGTCCTGATCGGGATCACCGGGCTTCTGGTGATCAGCCTGATTGACCTTACGATAAGCAGGTGGGAAGGCATCGTCTTTTTCTCCGTTCTGTTGGGTTACCTTGCGCTCCTTTGGCGGCAGCGGGACGTCAACGTGGAGGAGATACCGCAGGTCGGCGAGTTCAAGTCGACGGACATCCTGATCATGCTCGGTTCGCTCGCGCTCCTGTTGGGTTCTTCGCATCTTCTCGTGATCTCATCGGTGGAGATAGCTCGAGAGTTCGGGCTGAGCGAGTGGCTTATTGGCGTGACGATAATCGCGGCCGGCACGTCGCTTCCCGAGCTGGTCACATCGCTGGTCGCCTCGATTAAGGGGCGTCATGCCCTCTCCGCGGGCAACCTGATCGG
Organism: Planctomycetota bacterium; assembly: GCA_031082105.1. Taxonomy (GTDB): domain Bacteria; phylum Planctomycetota; class MHYJ01; order JACQXL01; family JAVHLO01; genus JAVHLO01. The sequence continues at coordinate 5,176 of JAVHLO010000200.1, read as the reverse complement.
CAGCGACATATTCAACATCATGGGCGTCCTGGGGTTCGCGGCCATTCTGCGCCCCCTGGCGATATCGCCTGTTTCACGCGAGAGTGTCTACACGATGATGGCCTTCATGCCGCTCGTTGTGCTCGTGCTGCGGAGCGGCTGGGAACTCTCACGCACCGAGGGGATCATACTGCTCTGCGTGAGCGCGTCAAGGTGGGCGCGAGACATACTGCTGGGGTAGTCTCTCGATCGGTCTGTTCGCGTCCCCGGCTTCGAGATAGGATGTGGAGGTGACCAATGCGACTGCTTCCTCTTCTCAGCGAGACGAACATCTATGTCGGCCTTTCGGGCGAATCCAAGGAGAATGTCCTTGCGCGCCTCTGTGCCATCACGCGCGGACAGGGCGGATGCGGATGCGATGCGAAAGCGCTCCTGGCGAGCATACTCGAACGAGAGAAGGTCAAGAGCACGGGCGTCGGGGGCGGCGCAGCCATCCCTCATGCGCGATGCGCTGCGATTGCAGGCGTGGCCGTGGCGCTTGGTATCGCCAGGAACGGGATCGAGTTCGCTGCATCGGATGGCAAGCCGGTCAAGATCATTCTCCTCGTCGCCAGCCCGGAAGGCAAAGAGACCGAGTACCTCAGGCTCATCAGCCACGCGGCCGCGCTTCTCAAGGACCCGGGCTTCGTCGAGAAGCTTGCCGGTGTCACATCGAGCGCCGAGGCCATCAGCCTGGTCGAGGACCGCGAGAGCAAGATGCCCCCGCATCCGGTGTCGACCGGCGCCGGCCCGCTGAAATAGCCGCTTTCCAAGCCCCTGTATTGTCGGAGAAACCGATGACGGTCGTATCGCTTGTTTCCACTTGCGTGGCAATCGCCTTCCTGTTGGTGCTGTCGGCGTTCTTTTCCGCGTCAGAGACTGCGGCGTTCGCGCTGGGTCGGTTGAGACTCGACTATCTCACAAGAAGAGGCAACCTGCGCGCCGCGACGCTCCAGAGGATGCTGCGTGAGCCGGACGAATTTCTCACCACCATCCTGGTCGGCAACAACATCGTAAACACCGTTGCAGCCGTGCTCGGCACTTCAGTGGCGATATTCCTCTTCAAGGAACATGCCGTCTTAATCAGTGCGGTGGTAATGACGCTGCTCGTGCTCATCGTCGGCGAGATATTTCCGAAAGTGCTCGCCACACAGTTCTCCGAACGGATCGCGATGGCCACGGCCCGGCCGTTCGTGATGATGCGGGTCATTCTCATGCCGGCGGCAAAAGTATTTACCTACCTCATCGACCTGGTCTTCTGGCTGTTCGGCATCCGGGTCGTTCCCAGGCAGGCAAAGGTGACGCGCGAGGAGTTGAGACACGCCGTGCACGTCAGCGCAGAGAGCGGCTTCCTGAAGGGCGGAGAGGCAGGCATGCTCCATCGCGTCTTCGAGTTCAACGACAGACTCACAAAGGAAGTGATGATCCCGAAGGACAAGATGGTCATGCTCGACAAAAAGATGTCCTTCGATGAAATGCTCGCGGTTGTGACCGAACAGGGATACACGCGACTTCCGGTCTACGAGGAATCGCCCGACAACGTTGTCGGGATGATCCACTCCAAGGACATTCTCAACCTTCTGGTCTACCGCGAAGTCTTCATCCTCGAAGACCTGATCCGCAAGCCCGACTTCGTCGCCGCCACTCAACCGATCAGCGAAGTCCTCTTGACGTTCCAGAAGGAGAGGCGGCACATTGCGGTCGTTCTGGGCGACGGCAGCCTGCCTGTCGGCCTGATAACCATGGAAGACATACTGGAGGAAATCGTCGGCGAGATTGGGGATGAACACGATGCGTGACGTCATTACGATCACATGCCCGTTGTGCAAGGGGGTGCTTGAGATCGATATCTCACGACGGCAAGTTGTCCGCCACTGGGAGCACACGGAGAAGACCAAGGACGCCGACCTCTTCGCCAAGGCCGTCGAGCGCTCGAAGACGCGGCAGGACAACACGGAAAAGACGTACGATTCCGCGAAGGAGAAGCTGCGCGGCCCGAAGCGCGACATTGACGAGCTGCTCAAGGGACGTGGTAAGTGAACAGGTCGGTCCGCAGGCGAGCACGGCCCGCTTTCGTTCCGACCGCAGTCGGGACGAAGTCCCCCTTACGAAAGGGGGACTTGCCTCTCTGGTTCGGCTGCTGCTCTGTGGTCTTGATTCCGCCGTCCTGACGGCGGGCCGGCCGCTATTTTTCGGTCCCCGGCGTCTCTTCCGCCTGGCCGTACGTGATCCCTTTCTTCTTGGCCAGGTCGAATATCGTCTGCATGACGATCTGGTCGAATGAATCGCCCTTGCCGCCGCTCTGTTTCAGCTTGTCCTTGATGAACGCATCGCGTTTCGCCCCCACGTCGGCGATTTTCTTCTTGATCTCCTCGCGCTTGGCGTGCAGCTCGTCCAGGTACTTCTGTCTTTCCTCGGCCGACATCGGCTTCATGTTCTCAGGCAGCTCTTCGGTCTTCACCTGCTCCAGCTTCACTTTGCCGGACGAGAGGTCGTCGATGAGGTCGCCGGAGGCCGTCATTCCCGCGCGGGCCTTGCACTCGGCGCGGTCCGCTGCGGCGCTGGGCGCGGCGGATTCGGCCATCTCCGCCGAGTCCTTGAGCTCCCTGGCCGCCTTTGCGCCGCCGCTCCCCACCCCGACAAACGTGCCGTCAAGCTCGCGCCCGAGCTTGGCCAGCTCATCATCCATCGGCGTGGAAATCGCCGTCATTCCGCCGCTCTGCTCAATGCTCGTGTACGTCCCCTCTCCCCTGCGGGCGATGTCCTTCCAGTATGTTTCCGTTTCCACGTCGTTGCCGCACCGGATCGTGTGAACCACGATGTCGCTCGTCGCCGCTTCCAGCACCGTCACCTTGTAGTCGAATCCGTCGGCATAGTCCACGTGAGGCGGCGCGTCGCCGACCAGGAACATGATCTTCAACGTCTTCTTGTCATTGGTCCACGTCATTGACTTCGCGCCGTCATGCAGGGCCTTGTTCACGTGTTCCGGCCCATCCCCACCGCCGGCCGCCTCGAAGCCCATCAGGTTCCTGAATACCCCGTCGAGGTCATCGGTGAGGTCGAAGACCTTGGTGACGTACTCGTCGCCGATATCACGATACCCGACGAGCCCGATGCGCAGGCGCGGGCTCGGCTTGCCGAGCATGATCTGGTTGGCGATCGACCAAATCTTCTGCTTGGCGCCCCCGATCAGGCTCTCCATGCTGCCTGTCGTATCGAGCACGAACACCACCTCGATCCGCGGCGGTTCGGGCGTCTGTACGGTCGGTTCCTCACAAGATGCGGGCCGCGCGGCGAACACCATGCCGGCCACAAGCAACGCGCTCAACAGTCCACGAAGCCTTGCTACCATGGTTGTCTCCTCCTACTGGTTCCAAATCAAATCCTCTGCCTTCTTAGACGTCGCGTGCCGCGAGAAGTTCCGGTTCTGAAGGACCACTGGCCGGACCTACTCATGAAGAAGAGTGGAAACGTCATTCCCGAGATCATTGTTGGAAGCCACGGAAACACACAGAAATGCACAGAAACGAAAACAAGAATGCAAGAGATCCGGGAACCTCAAGAAGACCGTCAACCGATTCTCTTGACTCGCACTTTCTTCTTTCCGCACTGCAATCCGACAGAAGTATGTTTTCTTGACAAGATTTGTTCACCGCAAAGAACGCAAAGCCCGCAAAGCGCGAAAGTCAACTGCCCCGTTGAGTTCTTCTTGCTTTGCGCTCTTTGCGTGCTTTGCGGTTCGTTTTGGTTGTGGCTCTGCTACGCTGCGGACTCAGGATCCTGGCCAGGACAATTCGTGTATCCAGGCAACGGTGCGACAGACTGTCAAGTTTGTAGTAAGCCACGCAGGCCGCAGCCGGAGTGGCGTCTTCTTCCGAGAAACGACGGCACTCCGCTGCGGCTACGTACCTTGCTACAAACCTTCATGAATAATGCGGGCTAGTACTTTTCCGGTGCAAGGCCGCTGCTTCCGCAATCCACGCAGGGCACGGTACCGCTCCCCTTGCACGCGGCGCAGGTGGTGGGTGTCTTGCCACGCCCGTTGCAGTTGGTGCACAAAACCAACCCGGAAGTACAGGCCCTGCACACAGTCTGTTTGTTGCCATCGCACGCCTTGCATCTTACGAGGCCCAGGTTCACACGCGTTGAGGACTTGCCCTTGCCGCCGCATGTCTTGCACTTCTTCTTCTGCACGTAGCGTTCGTCCCAACCTGTGCCGTTGCATACCTTGCACGTTTCGATCTTGTCTTCCCATTCCTCAACTTCGCCCTTGCCCTTGCACGTGGGGCATTCGACCTTTCCGGTGCCGCTGCACACGGGGTCGGGCATTTTGCCGGAACCGAGGCAGACGGCGCAAGCCGCCGGCTCGGTTTGGCCGGCTCCGCTACACGCCTTGCACGAACGAACACCCGCCCCGCCGCATGAGGCGCAGCGGAGGTCGATGGGGACCGACATCTGCTCTTCAACCCAGCCGTTGATCGTCTTCTGCATATCGTCAAACCGTTTCATCACGGCCTTGGCGTCGGCGGGGTTCTTCTCGAGCTCTTCCAGCGCGCGGATCAAGGACAGGAACTCCTCGTGGAGCCCCGCCAGGGCGGGAGCTGCGATGATCTCGCCGCATTTCTCGACCGCCTTCGGATATTGTTTTCCGACGGTCCATTGCCGGGCCGAGTTGAGCGTCGACAGGGCCGAGGACTGCGCCTTCTTCATGGTCGCTTCGAGCGCCGTAATCCCCTCCGCGGCCTGTTTTCCGCTTACCCCGCCTCCCGAGTAGAGCATGGCCTTCCTGTACTCCAGCACGGCCTCGGCGTATTTCCCCTCCCCTTCGAGCCTCTTCCCCTCCGCCAAGGTCGTGACGGTCTGTGTCCGCCAACGCTCACTCCTCTGGGCGGCTTCGGCGGCTGCCCTCTTGTCGGCCTCGAGTTTCTGCTGCAGCACGGTCATTTCGCTCTCCATCTCCGCAAATGCCCGCCGCGTAGCGTCGTTCAGAGAGAGGATTCTCAGTTCCCGCATGGAAGAGTATTGTCCAACGGCGGTCTCGACCTTGCCGGCATCGATCGCGAGTCTGATTTCCGCGAGCCGCCGTTCAATATCTCCCGCCGCGGCACTGAGAGCCGACTGAAACAGGTATTTCGCATCGTCCAAGAACGGCTTGCCC